>JAGQTL010000146.1 GCA_020439035.1 Leucobacter sp.
GATGTCGATCGAACCCGAGCGGATCAGCATGTCCGCGATCTCTAGCGCCTGCTCACCGGTGTCGGGCTGCGAGACGAGCAGCTCGTCGATGTCGACGCCCAGCTTCTGCGCATACTCGGGGTCGAGCGCATGCTCGGCGTCGATGAAGGCGGCGATGCCGCCCGCGCGCTGCGCGTTGGCGATCGCATGCAGGGTCAGCGTCGTCTTACCGGACGACTCGGGGCCGTAGATCTCGATGATGCGCCCCCTCGGCAGCCCGCCGATGCCGAGCGCGACATCGAGCGCGACCGACCCCGTGGGAATGACCTCGACCGGCGGACGCTCCGTGCTGCCCAGGCGCATGATCGCGCCCTTGCCGAACTGCTTGTCGATATTCGCGAGTGCCGCGTCGAGCGCCTTCTCGCGATCCTTGGGTGCTGCCATGTGCGGGCTCCTTCTGTTCTGGGCGGGAATCGCCGGTTGCTGCCTACCTGCTGTCGTCGCGGTCGCCCGCCGACAAGGCCCGGTAGCCGGTGATTCAGACCCTAGACACCACCTCCGACATTCAAGGGTCGGAATGCGGAATCTGTGAGGAACTCCCTCGAGCGGCTACCTGTGAGCGAGCATACGCCCATTCGAACACATATTCGAAGATGGGCGGCGGTGTGTCGCGCGTGCCGCGCGGCTGCCGCCCACCGATCACTCGCGCGGATCGAGCAGCCCGCGGCCGTGCCGGCGCGGCTCTGGGATCTGGAACTCGTCGCAGAGCGCGAGCCAGACCGCGCGCGCCGGCACACCGCGCTCCAACGCCTCATCCGCCGTTGCGGACAGACCGGTGAGCCAATGGTCGCGCAGGACGACACTCGCGTACGCCTCGCCGAACTCCTCTTCGACCGCCCGCCGGAACTCGCTCAGCCGCACGTGTACGCGGCAGCTCTCACGCCGGTCAGCCCCGAGCCATGAGCTCGGAGCCGTAGCCCGAAACGAGATCCGCCGGCACCGTGTCGGGCACGCGCGCCGTCAGCGGAGCGCTCAGCCCCTCGACGATGGCGAGTCGCTCGCTCACCTCGCCCATGATGACGGAGAGCGGCGTCTCGAGCGCGTCGGCGACCGCCGCGAGGATCTCGCTCGACGCCTCCTTCTGGCCGCGTTCGACCTCGCTCAGATAGCCGAGTGCCACACTCGCCTCACCGGCGACCTGCCGCAGCGTGCGACCCTTCTGCAGGCGGAAGTCACGGAGCACATCGCCGATCTCCTGACGCATAAGCACCATCGTGTCCTCCTTCACTCGCACAGCGTGTCGCCGTGCATCAACCCTACCCGGTCTGATGGACCGAGACGGTGCACCCGCTCATCGGGCGTCACTGGGAACAACCGCCATTCTCGCCCAACTATTCCTGGGCATTCACTGAATATGAGTCGAGTCGGCTCAAATATCACTGCGACAGTTCTCGAAACAGTTCACGGACCGCCGCTGCGACCGCGGCAGCGCGGATCCGCCCGCGATCCCCGGCCAACCGGAGCTCAACCGCACGCTCCCCGTGCATCGAGCTCACACCGAGCCAGACCGTGCCGGCGGGCTGCCCGGTCTGCGGGTCGGGATCCGGCCCGGCGACCCCGGTCGTGGCGATACCGATATCGGCGGGCACGCGCGCCTGCTCGGGATCGGCTCCGTCGGAGCCGCGGCGATCCCCCATCGCCCCGGCGCGCGGCACGGCGCACGCACGGCGCACGCCGCGAGCCATCTGACGCGCGACCTCTCCGTCGACCGGCCCGCGCTCGGCCAGGAGCACGGCATCGACCCCGAGCAGCGTGCGCTTGAGCTCGGTGTCGTACGCCACGATTGCGCCCGAGAAGGCGTGAGATGCTCCGGGGACGCCGACGAGTTCAGCCGCCAGCAGGCCGCCGGTGAGGGATTCGGCGACGGCGATGCGCAGCCCCTGCGCCGTCGCGAGCGCAATGCTCTCGGTCGCCGCCGTCATTGCACGCCGTCCGCGCCGGAGTCGGCCGGATCCGGGCCGCGGCCGGCCGCGCCGCGCGGCGCGCGTCCGAGCCGTGCGACGTTCACGATGTAGTCGATGCCGCTCGCGAGCGTGAGCACGACGGCGATGGTCATCGCGACCGTATTGACCCAGTCCACCCAGTCGCCGAAGAGCGCGGGGAACGGGAAGAGCGCGAGCGCGATCGCGACGGACTGGGCGACGGTCTTGAGTTTGCCCATCCACGCCGCCGCGAGCACCACGGTGCGGGCCTCGACGAGCCGATGCACGGTGATGCCGACCTCTCGCAGCAGCACGACCGCGGTGACCCACCAGGGCAGTTCGTTCAGGATCGACAGGCCGATGAGCGCCGCGCCGGTCAGGAACTTGTCGGCGATGGGGTCGAGCAGCTTTCCGAGATCGGTGATCAACCCCCGCGAACGCGCGAGATGCCCGTCCCAGGCGTCGGTGGCGATGGCCAGGACGAAGAAGACCGCGGCAGCCCAGCGCCACGGGCCCATGGCGCCGCCGTCGGCGAGCAGCATCCAGAGGAAGAAGGGCGTCGCGAGGATCCGCACGCCGGTGATGATGTTGGGGGCGTTCCAGTTGCTCGGCGCCCCCGGGGCGCGCTCGGGGTCCGCGCCGGGGCCGTCGTCCCTTCCGGTCATCGCGTTCCCCTCCTCGCAGCGAGTCGCGCTAGCCGCGGCCGGTCAACTGCCATGCGTCTTCGGCGCCGTCGTCGTCATCGTTGTAGCTGTCGACCTCGCGCAGGCCCTCGCGATGCCGCGCGAGCGGATCGTCGTAGCGTTCATCGGCCTCGAGCGGATCGAGCGGGCGGGTCTCCGCGTCGTCGGCTTCGGGGTGGACTCCCGCTCGAACCGCCGGTGCGGCGGACGGTTCGAGCGGGGCGATCATCGGCTCCGGCTCCGCGGCGCGTGGCGTGGATGCACTGCTCGCCGGCGCCGCGAACGGAGCGGGCTCGGCGCTGCCGCCGGCCGGCGTTCCGCCGCCCGTGATGGAGGCGATCACCTCGGGCAGCTGTTCCGGGGCGACCAGCACATCACGCGCCTTCGAGCCCTCCGAGGGGCCGACGATATCACGGGACTCCATCAGGTCCATGAGCCGGCCGGCCTTCGCGAAACCAACGCGCAGCTTCCGCTGCAGCATCGAGGTCGACCCGAACTGCGAGGTGACCACGAGCTCGATGGCCTGGAGCAGCACGTCGAGATCGTCTCCGATGTCTTCGTCGATCTCCTTCTTCTCCGCGACCTGGGCCACATCGGCGCGGTACTCGGGCCGCGCCTGCGCCTTCACGTGCGCGACGACGCGCTGGATCTCGGACTCGCTCACCCACGCACCCTGCACACGAGTCGGCGTGGACTCCCCGTTCAGGAGGAGCAGGCCGTCGCCCTGGCCGATGAGCCGCTCCGCGCCGACCTCGTCGAGGATCACCCGGGAATCCGTGCCCGACGAGACGGCGAACGCGTAGCGGCTCGGCACGTTGGCCTTGATGATGCCCGTGACCACGTTGACCGACGGCCGCTGCGTGGCCAGCACCAGGTGGATGCCGGCCGCGCGGGCGAGCTGCGTGATGCGCTGGATCGAATCCTCGACGTCGCGCGGCGCCACCAGCATGAGATCGGCGAGCTCGTCCACGACGACGAGCAGGTAGGGGTACGGCTTGAGCACCCGTTCACTGCCCTCGGGAGGCGCGATCGACCCGCTGCGCACGGCCTCGTTGAAGTCGTCGACGTGGCGGAAGCCGAAGCTCTCGAGGTCGTCGTAGCGCATGTCCATCTCTTTCACGACCCACTGCAGCGCCTCGGC
>JAGQTL010000147.1 GCA_020439035.1 Leucobacter sp.
AGCGCGTCTGCCATTCCGCCACCCGCGCGCGCGTTCCGCCGGGCCGTTCCGGCGAACAGGGAATAACTTAGCACGGATCGGAGCCCCGCACGAATCGCGACCTCGCACGGATCGATCCGGGAAACCTCGGGGTCTCGGCCATCCCCCATCCCCGGGCGCGCCCCCGCTCCTATCCGCTCAGCCGACGCCGCAGGAGCGAGATGCGATGCTGCAACTGCGTCACGCTCGCCTGCGCGACCGCCGGCCCGCCGCAGACCCGGCGCAACTCGGAGTGAATGGATCCGTGCGGCTCACCCGAGACGCGCGCGTACATGCCCACGAGGCTGTTCAGCAGCTTGCGCTGCTCGCCGAGCGTGCGGTGGAGCGCCTCGGGAGCCTCGGCACGCT
The DNA here is from genome assembly GCA_020439035.1 of Leucobacter sp. Taxonomy (GTDB): domain Bacteria; phylum Actinomycetota; class Actinomycetes; order Actinomycetales; family Microbacteriaceae; genus Leucobacter. The sequence goes on from JAGQTL010000147.1 coordinate 388, forward strand.
CGGGCGGATGCTCGAGGATCCCCTGTCGGGCCGCGCTCCGCCGCGCCTGCCTCGCCTGGCGCGCCAGGAGCACCCGCCGCACCTCGTGCGGCTCGAGCACGCCCGGAAGGCCGAGGAAGTCGAGCTCCTCCTCGCTCTCCACCTCGGCGTAGCCGCCGAACTCGCTGCCGTCGAACACCACCCGGTCGAAGTGCGCATCGGAGGCGAGGGCTTCGAATGCGAACTCCGCGGTCAGCTCCTCCGAGGCGCGATCCTCTCGCTCCGCTGCCGCGAGTTCCGCGGCCTCCGCATCCCACATCTCCTCCGCGGAGCCCGGCCCGTCCAGCACGTGCCCGCGCTCCTTCTCGAGCTCGGCTGCGAGCGCCATGAGGGCGGGCACGTTCGGGATGAAGACGGACGCGACCTCCCCGCGGCGTCGCGACCGCACGAACCGGCCGATGGCCTGCGCGAAGAACAGCGGCGTCGACGAACTGGTCGCGTAGACGCCGACGGCGAGCCGCGGCACGTCGACGCCCTCCGACACCATCCGCACGGCGACCATCCACCGCGCTTCGGAGGCCGAGAACTCCTCGATCCGCGCGCTCGAACCCGAGTCGTCGGAGAGGATCAGGGCGACGGGCTCCCCCGCGATCCGCTCGAGCATCGCCGCGTAGGCCCGCGCCGCGGCCTGATCCGTCGCGATCACGAGCCCGCCGGCATCGGGGATCTGCTGTCGCACCTCGGAGAGCCGGCGGTCGGCCGCGTGCAGCACCTTCGAGATCCACTGGCCGGCCGGATCGAGTGCGGTGCGCCACGCCTGCGCGGTGATGTCCTTCGTATTGCCCTCGCCGAGGCGGGCCTCCATGGTCTCGCCCGCCGAGGTCTGCCACCGCATCTCTCCGGCGTAGACCATGAAGACAACGGGCCGCACGACGCCGTCCTCGAGTGCCCGCCCGTAGCCGTAGTCGTAGTCGGTGATCGAGACGCGCGTGCCGTCGTTCTGAGGCGCGTATTCCACGAACGGGATCATGGAGTCGTCCGAGCGGAACGGCGTGCCGGTGAGGGAGAGTCGGCGCGTCGCCGACGCGTAGGCCTCGCGGATGGCCTCACCCCAGCTCAGCGCATCGCCGCCGTGGTGCACCTCGTCGAGGATTACGAGCGTGCTGGCGCCCTCCGTGAGGAGCCGGTGCTGCACGGGCTTCGCGGCGACCTGCGCATACGTGACGACGACCCCGTGGTAGTGGTGCCCGTATCCGAGCCCGTCGCCATTCGCATACCTCGGGTTCAGCCGAATGCCCGCGCGGGCCGCCGCATCGGCCCACTGCACCTTCAAGTGCTCGGTCGGCGCGACGACGATGAGCTGGTCGACCGTTTTGCTCGCCCGCAGGATCGCGGCCAGCCGCAGCGCGAAGGTGGTCTTGCCGGCACCCGGCGTCGCCGAGGCGAGGAAGTCCCGGGGCTGCCGCGCCAGGTAGTGGCGGATCGCCTGCTCCTGCCACGCGCGCAGCGTGCCGGCCGTGCCGTGGGCCGCGCGCTCGGGATACGCCGGCGGGAGGTTCTCGGCCGCACTCGTGCCCGGCAGGTGGAGGCCGGGTGTCGAGTCGCTCACGACCTCTTAGACTAGGCCATGTGGATGCACCGGAGTCTCAGACCGCCATCGAACTGCCCTGGTCGCGCTTCATCGCGATCGGCGATTCATTCACCGAGGGCGTCGGCGACCCCTCCCCCGAGAGCCCGGGTGGCCTGCGCGGCTGGGCCGACCGCTTCGCGGAGGTGCTCGGCGAGCACAACCCGGAGCTGGCCTACGCGAACCTCGCCGTGCGCGGCAAGCTGATCCGGCAGGTCACCGACGAGCAGCTCGCGCCCGCCCTCGACCTGCGCCCCGACCTCGTCAGCATCAGCGCGGGCGGCAACGACGTGATCCGGCCCGGCGGCGATCCCGACGCGATCGCGGTGCAGCTGGAGTATCTGCTGCGGAAGTTCCGCGAGGCCGGCGCCACGGTGCTCGTCTTCACCGGAGTCGATACGGCCTTCCAGCCGGTGCTGCGCAGCATCCGCGGCAAGGTGGCGATCTTCAACGAGAACATCCGCAAGGTGGCCCAGCGGCAAGACGCCGTCGTCGTGGACCAGTGGGCGCTCGAGGAGCTGCAGGATCAGCGCTACTGGGCGGAGGATCGGCTGCACCTGAACGCGCTCGGGCACCACACGATCGCCCGCGCCGCGCTCGATGCGCTGAACATTCCGCATGAGCTCGCGCCGCTCGACCCTCCTCCGCTGCCGGGGCGCAGTTGGCGGCAGGCCCGCGTCGAGGACGTGGTCTGGGCGAAGGAGCACTTCGTACCCTGGGTGGTTCGGCGCATCAAGCACATTTCATCCGGCGACCACGTCGAGCCGAAGCGGCCGGAGCCGGCCGCGGTGCATCGCGACACGAAGCCGAGCTGACGCGATGGGGCACGTCATCGGCACGCCGTCCGGGCCGCGGACCCCCCGCGCGCTGCCGGCCTTGACCGGCATCGCCCTGCTCTTCGCGCTCGCGCTCACCGCGTGCGTCCCCGCGTCGACGAGCCCGGACGCGGCCGAGACCGGCGGCTCCGCGGGCGGCGACTCCGCATCGGCCGCGGACGAGGATGCGTCGGCGGCCGACGACGCCTCGATTCCGACCCCTGCCGAGGCACGGCACGAGCGCGCCGAGGCTATCGTGGACGCGATGACGCCGCGCGAGCGCGCGGCGAGCGTGCTCATGTCGACCCGCTCCGGCACGAACGCCAAGCGCATCCGCTCTTTCGTGAAGAAGAACGGGTTGGGCGGCTTCATCCTGATGGGCGGCAACGTTCCCGCGGACCCCGACGAGCTGCGCGAGATCACCGCAGCGGCCACCCCCGATCCGAGCTTTCCGCCGCTCCTCGCCGTCGACGAGGAAGGCGGCATCGTGAGCCGCCTGCCCTGGGACCATCTCCCGGCCGCCGACACGCTGAAGGACGAACCCGCGAAGCGGACCAAGGCGGCGTTCCGGGCGCGCACCGAACTGCTCTCCGAGGTCGGCATCAACGTGAACTTCGGGATCGTCGCCGATGTGCCCGGCAGTGAGGGCAGCTTCATCTTCGAGCGCGCGCTGGGGCGGACGCCCAAGGCCTCGGCCGCGCGAGTCGCCGCCGCGGTCTCCGGAGCGCACGCTGCGCCGAGCGGCGACGGCCAGGGGTTCGTGGCATCCACGCTGAAGCATTTCCCCGGCCACGGCGCCGCGGAGGGCGATTCGCATATCGGGGTCCCGAGCACCGGCATCTCGCTGAAGCTGTGGCGGAAGACGCATGCGCCGCCCTTCCGCGCGGGCATCGAGGCCGGTGCAGAACTGCTCATGGTCGGGCATCTCGCCTACACGGCGGTGGACGAGAAGCCGGCCTCGCTCTCGAAACGCTGGCACCGCATCGCGCGCGACGAACTCGGGTTCGAGGGCGTGATCGTGTCCGACGATCTCGGCATGCTCCTGAGCTCCGGGGTGCCCGCATACGCCAACATCGCCAAGGACGTGGTGCGTTCCCTCGCGGCCGGCACCGACCTCGCCCTCGTGATCCAGGGCCTCGATGACCGGAGCATCTCCGGCATCATCGATGCGGTGGAGGCCGCCGTCGATTCCGGGCGCCTCCCGGCCTCACGGCTGCACGATGCGGCGACCCGGGTGGCGGAGCTGAGATTGCGGATCGGCGAGGCCGCGGCGAACGGCTGATCAGGCCCGGAACGCGTCCGGCGACCACAGCCAGGGCGATCGCGGCAGCCGGCCCGGATCGAACCGGGTAATGAGCGCAGCAGGATCGACGCGTTCGCCGCGCGCGGCAAGGCCGAGGGACTCCGCGAGCACTCCGCGCACGCGGTCGGCATCGATCCCCTCGCGTGCGAGATCGGCCAGCGTCACGGCGCCGTCGCGCTTGGCCAGCCGGGCCCCACCCGGGCCGAGCACCAGGGGCACGTGCGCGTACGTCACCCGCGGCACGCTCGGCAGCCCGAGCAACCGCTGCAGCAGAATCTGCCGCGGCGTGGAACTCGCGAGGTCATCCCCGCGCACGATCTGGTCGACACCCATGGCCGCGTCGTCGACCACGACCGCGAGGTTGTAGGCGATGGCGCCATCACCGCGCCGGAGCACGAGATCGTCGATCGCGCCCGCCGTTCCCCCGCAGTGGCCGAGCAGCGCGTCTTCGTATGCGGGCGGGCGCGTGCCCTCGGGCACGCGCAGTCGGAGCGCCGGCCGTCGCGGCGCGATGCGCTCCCGCGCCGCCCTCTGCTCTGCCGGCGTGCGGTCGCGGCAGGTGCCGGGGTACGCCCCGGGCGGCGCGTGCGGCGCACTCGGCGCCTCGAGGATCTCGCGCCGCGTGCACGTGCACTCGTAGACCAGCCCGGCCCGAGCGAGCCGCTCGATCGCCGCGTCGTGCGCCGGGCGCCGGTCGCTCTGCACGACGGGCTCGCCGTCCCAATCGAGCCCGATCGCCGCGAGATCGGCGAGCTGCCCGGCGGCCGCCCCGGCATCCCGTTCGCGGTCGACGTCCTCGATCCGCATGAGGAAGCGGCGCCCCGTGCTCCGCGCGAAGAGCCAGGCGAGCATCGCCGTGCGGAGGTTGCCGAGGTGCAGCGCACCGGACGGGCTCGGCGCGTAGCGGCCGGCACCGGGCGCGGGCGAATCGTTCACCCCGACATTCTCGCATCGGCGCCGCGCGGGAGCCCGAAGGTGCACAATGGGCAGATGAGCCCCATCAGCGCCGCAGCGAGCTCTCAGCCGGCGGGCGCGCTGCCCCCGTCGCTCGACAAACGGCTCGAGGAAGGCCGGCGGCTGCGCGCCTCGCTGCCCCGACGTGCGCTCCGCGACCTCGCGCACGCCGAGCGGGATCCCCTCGGCATCATCGACGAGCAGAACGCGACACGCCTACCCGACCTCGTGCCGTTGCGCACCGAGCGCATGTCGCAGAGCCCGTTCGCCTTCTACCGCGGCACCGCAGCGATCATGGCTGCCGACCTCGCGCACGAGGCCCGCTCGGGCGTACTCGTGCCGTCGTGCGGCGATGCGCACGTCTCGAACTTCGGCTTCTACGCCTCCCCCCAGCGCACGCTTGTGTTCGACCTGAACGACTTCGACGAGGCCGCGTGGGCACCGTGGGAGTGGGACCTCAAACGCCTCCTGACCAGCGTCGTGGTCGCCGGGCAGTCCACCGACCGCGCCACCGACGTCGTCGAGTCCGCGGTGCTCGGCGCGGTGCGCTCCTACGCCTTCGCGCTGCGGCGCAGTACGCGGACGAGCCCGCAAGAGCGCTTCTACACCCGATTCGATGCCGAGGCCGGAACCGGCGAGATGCACCCGCGCTCCCGACGCATCCTCGATCAGGCCATACGGCAGGCGAAGAAGCGCACGGGTGAACGCGCCGCGCGCAAGCTCACCGCACCGGACGAGCACGGCAGGCCGAGGTTCGTCGAGCATCCGCCGACCATGGTGCGCGTCGCGCCCGAAATCGCCCGGCTGCAACGGGAGCTCGTCCTCCGCTACCTCGAGACCGCCCCGGCCGATATCAACCTGCTCATGCGGCACTACACCGTGACCGATGCGATCCGGCGCGTCGTCGGCGTCGGCAGCGTGGGCACGCGGTGCGCGCTCTCGCTGTTCGAGGACGGCGACGGGCACACGTTGATCCTGCAGTCGAAGGAGGCCGGCCGCAGCGTGCTCGAGGAGTACGGCGGCGTCGCGCAGCCGACGGAACTGGTGGAGCTGATCTCGGCACGGGGTGAGGGCGGACGGGTGGTCGCCATGCAGCGCATCCTGCAGGCGGTCTCGGACCCGTTCCTCGGTTCACTGCGGCATCACGACGACGAGGTCGGGCGGCTCGAACTCTACGTGCGCCAGTTCCACGACATGAAGGGCGGGATCGACATCGACACGCTGCCCGACGAGCCCTTCGTCACCTACGCGCGGGCCTGCGCCGTCACGCTCGCCCGGGCGCACGCGCAGGCCCCGACCGCCGCGACGATCAGCGGGTACGTCGGGCGCGGCCGGGCGCTCGGCAGTGCGCTGCTCGACTGGGCCTACGCGTACGCCGAACGCTCTCGCCGCGATTACGACGCCTTCGTGGCTCGGCGCTGATCCGCTTCCTGAGCGCGCCCGCGTGGGCCGCCGCGTCGCGCCAGGACGCGCTCAGTCGAGGAAGATGTCCGGGAACAACTCGGAGTCCGGCGTGCCGGGTACGGCCGCGTATCCCGAGAAATCGGTGACACCAGCCGCCGTCAGCACGTCCTCGACGATCAGGCTGCGCCCGGTCAGTTCGGCCGCCGGCGCCGTGAGCACGGCGTACGCCGCGTCGGCGTAGATCTGCGGGGTCCGGGAGGCCGCCATGACGCGGTCGCCACCCAGGAGGTTCTGCACCGCGGCGGTCGCGATCGTCGTCCGCGGCCACAGCGTGTTCGCGGCGATGCCCGCCGCGGCGAACTCCGCGGCGATCCCGAGCGTCGCCATCGTCATCCCGTACTTCGCGAGCGTGTAGCCGGTATGCGCGCCGAGCCACTTCGGGTTCAGGTTGAGCGGCGGCGACAGCGAGAGGATGTGGGGGTTCCCCGACTCGCGCAGCGCGGGGATCGCGGCCCGCGACAGCATGAACGTGCCGCGCACGTTGACGCCCTGCATGAGGTCGTACTTCTTCTCGGCGAGGTCGAGCGTGCCCGAGAGGTCGATCACGCTCGCGTTGTTCACCACGGCGTCGATGCTGCCGAACTCCGCGAGCGTCGCGTCGACCGCGCGCCGGATGTCGCCGTCGTCGCGCACGTCTCCGACGATGGGTAGCGCGCGGCCGCCCGCCGCACGGATCGCCTCGGCCGCGGTGTGAATCGTGCCCTCGAGCCGCGGGTGCGGGGCGTCGGTCTTCGCAAGCAAGGCGATGTTTGCACCGTCGGCCGCGGCGCGCAGGGCGATCGCGAGGCCGATGCCCCGGCTCCCGCCCGACATGAGCAGGGTCGTGCCCGTGAGACTCATCGAAGCTCCTCTCGTCGGGTCCGGGTGCGGCGTGATCGCCGCACCGGAGTCGTCGGCCCGGCCAGCATAGACCGAACCCGGCCGTGATCGCGGCGGCTTTGGTCCATTCCTACAGCCTGGTGGCATTATCGAAGCATGCGCATTCTCTCCATCCAGTCCTCCGTCTCCTACGGTCACGTCGGCAACTCCGCCGCGGTGTTCCCGCTGCAGCGGCTCGGGCACGAGGTGATGCCCGTTTATACGGTGGTGTTCTCGAACCACACCGGATACGGCGCCTGGAAGGGGCCGATGCTCACCGGCCAGAACGTCCGCGACCTCGTGCAGGGCATCGATGAGCGCGGGGGGCTCGACGATGTCGAGGTCGTGCTTTCCGGCTACCAGGGCGGCGACGACATCGGCGACGCGATCCTCGACGCGGTCGCCCTCGTGAAGCAGCGCAACCCGCAGGCGGTCTACGCCTGCGATCCGGTCCTGGGCAGCGCGGACAAGGGCTGCTTCGTCGCGCCCGAGGTGCAGAGCCTGATCCGCGATCGCGTCGTCCCCAGGGCCGACCTCGTGACGCCCAACCAGTTCGAACTCGGGTTCCTCACCGGAACCGATCCGCATACGCTCGAAGAGACGCTCGCATCAGCCGACGCGCTGTGCGCCGCCGGCGCCACGTCGATCGTGCTCGTCACGAGCGTGCTGCGGCCGGATCGGCCCGAGAACACGATCGAGATGCTCGCGGTCACGCCCGAGGGCGCGTGGATCGTGCAGACGCCGCTGCTTCCCTTCAAGGCCAACGGATCGGGCGACGTCACGGCGGCCCTGTTCTCCGCGCACCTGCGCGAGTCGGGCGACGCGGGAATCGCGCTCGGCCGAACCGCGGCCAGCGTGTTCGAGTTACTCGAGAACACGCTGAACTCGGGCCAGCGGGAACTGCAGTTGATCGAGTCGCAGGAGGCCTACGTCGCGCCGAAGCACCGCTTCGACGTGCAGCGGGTGCGGTAGCGGGTGCGGTAGCGGGTGCGGTAGCGCGCGCTCAGATCGCGGCGGCCGCGACCGTCGCGATGTCCATGCGCGCGATCGCGCCCTGTATCGCGTCGTGCGCTGCGTCGAGGTCTTTGTCGACGATGGCCTGCCAGAGGCGGACGTGGCCGTTGTAGGCCGACATCAGGTCGACCTCCTCCGGGAAGAGCATCGCGGTCGAGTGGCGGATGACCTCGACGCCGGTCCGGAAGATCAGCCGCGCGAACTCGTGCTCGGAGATGTCGGCGATCGCGAGCTGAAACGAGAGGCTGAGGTCGGAGAACAGTTCGTGGTCGTCGGCGAGGGCCGCCTGGTGCAGGTCTTTGAGGACCGCGCGGACGCGCACGTCCCCGGCGTGGGTGAGGTGCTGCATCACGTCTTCGATCACGAGCGGATCGAGCGCCTTGCGCACGCGAAAGGCATCCCGTAGGAGACCCGGGCCGCGGTAGATGCGGAGCGCCTCGACCGCCATCTGCTCGATCGGGTCGGGTTCGGCCACGAAGAGACCGCCGCCGGGACCGGGGCGCACGTCGAGAAAGCCACGATTCTGCAGCAGGCGCACGGCCTGGTTCAGCGTGCCCGCGGCGACGCCGAGCTGATCCGCGATCTCTGCTTTGCTCCCCAGGCGCTGCCCTGGCTCAGCCGTGGCGATCAGCTTCTGGAGTTCGTCGTGCGCATGGCGAACCCGAGTCACGCGGCCTCCTCATATCGTTCGCCCGCGTGGGCGGGCAGTGGTCTTTCCATATTATCCGCGGTGGCGCCGGTGCATGCCCGGCCCGCCGCGCTCATTTCCCGGCGTGTCGGAAGGCGATCCGTACCGGACTCCGCCGAGCCGTTCGCCCCCTCACCGCGGTGACGGCGAGGGGGCGAACGCGGTGGCGACGGTTATCCGGCGAACATCCCGATCACCTCGCGGATGAACGGATCGTACCCCGCGACGGTCTCCGAATCGGGCAGCAGGTTGAGCAGCCCGACCTCATCGAGCGGCGGCAGATCGGTCGGAGCCGGCGAACCGGGGATCACCGGGTAGGCGCCGGTCGCCGCGATCGTGGCCTGGCCCTCGAGCGAGTACAGCCAGTTCAGGTACAGCTCCGAGGCCTGCGGGTGCGGAGCGCCCTGGATCTGGCAGTGGCCGAGCTTGACCCACATGTTGTTCCCGGCCTCGAGCACCGTGAACTCGATGGGCGCGCCCTGCTGCTTCGCAGCCTGGTAGATCGGGTAGAACACGAGCAGGCCGAGCGGGGCCTCGCCCTGCGCGACGGTCTGCACGGTGAGCGGATCGCTGCTGACCAGCGTGATATTGGCCTTCTTCAGGCCCTCGACCACGGGCATGCCGAGCTCGGCGGCGTTCTCCTCGGGGGTGAGCATCGCGGCCAGGGTCGCGGCGGCGAGGCCGCCGATGCCCGGGGACGACATCGCGGCGTGGCCCGACCACGTGCCGTCCGCGATGTCCTGCCAGCTCTTCGGCGCGTCGGCGACATCCATCATCGTCGTGTTGACGACCATGCCGAAGAGGCCGAGCGACGAGTACTGGATCTTGTCCTCCGGGCCCTCGTACTCGGCGGGCACCTCGTACAGGGACTCGACCGGCGAGCACCAATCCTGGCCCGCGAGCGCGAGCAGCGGGGTGCGACCGTCGAACACGAGGTCGACGGCGTGGTTGCCGCTCGCCTTCTCCTGCTCGAGCTTCGTCATGCGATCCGCACCCTGGAGCGTCTGCGAGACGAGCTCGATGCCCGGGAAGCGCGCCTGGAACGCGTCGCGCTGATTCGGGTTGAGCGTCGGGCCGTAGATCACGACCTGGCTCTCACCCGCCTCGATAGCGGCGTCGTACAGATCCTTCATCGCCGCTTCCTGCTCCGGCGTGCCGAGCGCACCGCCGAATGCCGAGCTTCCCGTGTCCTCGCTCGGACCGGCGTTCGTGTCGGCGCTCGGCGAGCACGCCGACGTCGCGACCATCGCGAGCGCCGCCGTGGCAGCGAGTAACCAGCGTGTTGTATTCTTCATGATTCACCTTTCAGCTTCATTGATGGAAGTCGTTTGAGTTGGATGGCACGGCGGATCTTCTGGATCGCGAAGAAGAGCAATCCGAGCGCCGCGGCGGTCAGCAGCACCGCGGCCATGAGCAGCACGAATGCGGCGGCGGCCTGCGACGCGTACCCCTCGCGGTAGAGCGAGTAGGCACCGACCGCGACGGTCTGCATCGTCGGCGACGAGAGCAGCACCGGCAGGCTGAGGTTGCCGGCGATCCCCACTCCGGCGATCACCCAGCCGGCGAGGAAGCTCGGCAGGACGAGCGGGAGCACGATCGTGAAGAACGTGGTGAGGCGCGACGCCCCGGAGATGCGCGCCGACTCCTCGAGCTCCACCGAGATCTGCAGCACGCCGCCCTCGACCGCGCGCGTGGCGATCGGCGTGACCACGACGATGAAGCCGAGCAGCAGCATCACCGGCGTGCCGATCAGCGTGCGGAGGCCGGGGATGGGGAGATACGCGCTGATCAGGGCGAGCCCGATAAGTACGCCCGGGATCGCGACCGGCGCCCAGCTCGTGAGGCCCGCGAGGAACTTCATCCCCTTGCCGCCCCGCGCCGCCAGGTGCGAGAGTACGAGCGCGATGCTCGAGGCGATGAGGCCGCCGATCAGCGCGAGGACGAGCGTCAGCACGATCGAGCTGCCCGTCCGGGGAGCCTTCAGCACCGTCTCGTAGTTCGCGGTCGTGAAGCCGCCGCTCACGCCGAACATCGGCTGGAACGATCCCACGACCATCTGGATGATGGGGATGACTCCCGAGAGCGCGATCGTGACGAGGAAGACCGCGAGGAAGAGCCACTGGATCCTGCCGTAGTCGCGGGCCTCGGCGCGGAAGCTCTTTCCCGACACCGTCGTGAACTGCCGGCGCCCCGTCACGAGCTTGCGCGCGGCCACCAGGAGCACCACGAGCACCATGAGGATCAGTGAGAGCGTGCTCGCGCCGGCGTAGTCGGGCTGCGCGGCCGACGCCGTCAACGAGGAGTACACGGCCGTGGAGAAGACGTAGATGTCGTCGGGCATGCCGAACAGCAGCGGCAGTTCGAAGGCGCTGAACGCGTAGGAGGTCATCAGCACGAAGACGCCGAACATCGTCGGGCGCAGCAGGGGCAGCGTGATGGTGAAGAACGCCGTGGCACGGCCGGCACCGCTCATGCGCGCGGCATCTTCGGCGCTCGAATCGATCTTGCCGACCGGGCCCACCATGAAGAGGTAGCCGACCGGCACCACGAACCCGGTCACGATGAGGATGAGCGTCGGCCAGCCCGAGGCGAACAGCGACTCCTCGACGCCGAAGAGCGCGTGCATCAGCAGGTTCACGGGCGCCGACTTGCCCGAGAGCATCAGCACCCAGCCAAGCCCGTAGAACAGGGGCGGGATCACGAGGATCAGCGCCATCAGCGGCGTCATGTACCGGCGCAGCGGCGTCGTCGTGCGCACCGCCACCCAGGCAAGGAACGTGCCCAGGGCCAGCCCGCCGAAGCTCGCGGCGACCGCCAGGATCAGGGAATTGCCGGTCACCTTCCAGGTCGACGCCTGGCCGAGCGTGCGCAGGAACGGCTCCAGTGTCCAGTTCCCGACCTCGGTCAGACTGCCCGAACGGAAGGCGCCGACCGCCAGCATCAGCGCCGGCCACACGAAGATGAGCAGCAGCACGAGAACGGCGATCAGCCCTCCGAGCCAGCGCGCACCCGTGAGCAGCAGCGAACGTGCCTGCGATGCGGAAGCCATTACGCGCGCGCCCCTTCGGACGTCGCCCGCGGAATCACCACGCACAACTCGGGGTCGAGGGCGATCCGCGCCTCCATGCCGGCCGCGCGTACCTCCGACCGGGTGCGGTACTCGCGCTCCGATTCGGCGACGCGGATCGACGCCGCACCGGCCGTGAGCCAGAACTCGTTGCGCGAGCCGAAGAAGGTCGTGCGCTCGATCCGCGCCGGGACGACGAGGTGGCCGAGCGGCGGTTCCTCGCCCTGCACGAACACCTGCGCGTTATCGGCGCGGAAGCCGAACAGCACGTCGTCGCCTACGGCCATGGACGCGCCGGCGTCCGTGCGCGGCACGCGGAAGGTCTGATCCATCCGCTCCACGCGCACCGAGAGCGTCGTCGCATCGGTTTCCACGAGCCGGCCCTCGAGCAGGTTCTCGAACCCGACGAAGCGGGCGACAAACTCGCTCGTGGGACGCGAGAAGATCTCGGACGGCGGGCCCGACTGCTCCAGCATGCCGTGCTGCATGACGATCACGCGGTCGGCGAGGAACATCGCCTCTTCCAGGTCGTGGGTGACGTAGAGCGACGTCGTGCCGTTCTCCTGGTGCATGCGGAGGATCTCATCGCGCACGTTCCGGCGGAGCGAGGGATCGAGGTTCGAGAGCGGCTCGTCGTACAGCATGACCTGCGGCTGGCTCACGAGCGCGCGGGCCAGTGCCACGCGCTGCTGCTGCCCGCCGGAGAGCGATGAGCTCGAACGCTTCGCGTACTGCTTCAGGCCCAGGGCATCGAGGGTGTCGAGTGCGCGCTCGATGGCAGCCGAGCGGGCGAGCCGGTGCCGGCGGAGCGGGTACATGACGGTCTCGAGCACGGTCATGTGCGGCCACAGCGCATAGCTCTGGAAGACCATGCCGATCTCACGGGCCTCCGGCGGAACCTCGACGCGCCGATCGCTGTCGAAGATCGTGCGATCGCCGATCTCGATGTTTCCGGCCGTCGGCGACTCGAGCCCGGCGATGCAGCGAAGGGTCGTCGTCTTGCCGCAGCCGCTCTCCCCCACCAGGGCGACGAATTCGCCCTCCGAGACCGAGAAATCGGCGCCGGCGATGGCCCGGTGGTCACCGAAGGTCTTGACCAGCTTCCGCACGGTTATTTCTGACATGCACTTTCCGCCTTACCAGCGATACGAAGCCATCCCCGCGTCATGAGCGAGACGTGCTCCGATCTCTTCATCGAGTCGTTAGACAAGCGTTGATCGACCTCATGATCTAATCATGATCATTGATTGTTGTCAATAACTTTTAAATACTTGTAGTAATCAATAACTAATGATAGTACTAGATTGTCTTCGATCGCGTTCGGGTCGAAGATCCGTTCGTTCCGAAGCAACCGAAGCAACACAGACACAGGAGTCTCACTATGAATGACCGCAAAACGCTGAGCCTCGACGAGGTGCTCGCCAACATCGATGGCATCGGCCAGCTGATCCGCGACCACGCGCCGGCCGGAGAGGCCGATCGCCGGGTCGACGACGAAGTCATGGCCGCACTGCACGAGGCCGGCGCGATGGCCACCTTCCTGCCCCCGCGTTACGGCGGGCCGGAGCGCAGCGTCGAGGACTTCCTGAAGATTTCCCGCCAGGTCGCGCTCTACGACGGCGGCACCTCCTGGGTCGTGACGCTCGCGAGCCTTGGGCACTGGATGTCGACGCTCTTCCCGGAGAGCGCGCAGGACGCCGTCCGCAACGCGAACCCCGACGCCGTGATCTCGGCCGTGGTCGCCCCGTCGTCGAAGGCCGTCCCCGTCGAGGGCGGCTACCGCCTCACTGGCAAGTGGTTCTACAACTCGAGCTCCTGGTACACGGATGCCGCCGTGCTCGGCGCGCCGCTGATGAACGAGCAGGGCGAGCGCGAGTGCCTCGCACTCGTTCTCGTGCCGCGCGATCAGTACAAGATCGAGGACACCTGGTTCACGGTCGGCATGCGCGCCTCGGCGAGCAACTGCATCGTGCTCGAAGACGGCTTCGTGCCCGATGATCACGTGATCCGCATCCCCGACGTGCTGACCGGCAAGTCGCCCGGCCTCGAGGTCGAGGGCGCGCAGACCGTCACCGCCACCTCGCTGCAGGCGCTCTTCTGCCTCGGCCTGATCGGCCCCATCCTGGGCCTCGGTGCCGCAGCGCTTGAGCACGTGAAGGCCAAGATGCCGCAGCGCCCGGTCTCGTACACGCTCTACCCGAGCCAGGCCGACTCGGTCGCGCATCAGGTCGAGCTCGCTCGCGCGGCCACGCTCATCGACACGGCTCACCTGCACGCGTACCGCGGCGCCGAGACGATCGAGAGCGCCGCGCGCGAGGGCCGCCTGCTCACGCGCGTCGAGATCGGCCAGGTCCGCGCCGACACCGGCTGGGCCGCCGATTGCACCGTCGAGGCGATCGGCAAGCTGATCGACGTGCACGGCGCCGGCACCTTCGCCGAGAGCAACCCGCTGCAGCGCATGTGGCGCGACGCGAACGTCGCCGCCCGCCACGCCGCCATTACCTCGTCGTCGGGCTGGGAGATCTACGGCAAGGCGATGCTCGGCTCGACCGTGCCCGTCAGCATCTTCGAGCGCGCGGGCAAGGTCGTCGACTAACACCTCGACGCGGGAGGTCGGCCTCCCCCGTCAGCCGGCCCCCGGTAGTCGGACCGAGATCCTCGGTCCCGGCCCCCGGGGGTCGTTCGCATACGGGCGGTCGCACCTGCAGAACGCCGGCGCACGCCGGGAGACCGGAGACCGGCGCAGACCAAGGGATCTGCGGAATCCAAGCCCGGATCCCGCATTTCGCGCTTGTGGATCGCAGATCGCTGGGGTTTCGCAGGCTCCGCCCGTGCCGCCGGATCCCGCCCGAGCCGCCGGATCCCGCCCGTGCCGCCGGATCCCGCCAGAGCCGCCCGGCGCGCCCGGTCAGCAGACACGACGGGTAGACACGGCGACAGAAACGACCGACCCCCGGCGGAATCGCCGCCGGGGGTCGGTCTCACACTGAGCGCTCGACTATCTTCGGTCTCGGCGCGTGCGGAACCAGTCGAGCAGCACGGCCGCCAACAGCACGCAGCCGGTGACGACGCCCTGCCAGAACGACGACACCTGGCTGATCGTGAGCCCGTTCGAGATGACCCCGAGCAGCAGGGTGCCGAGCAGCGTCCCCACCATCGATCCGACGCCACCGGCGAAGCTCGTGCCGCCCAGCAGCACCGCTGCCGCGGCGGTCAGCTCGATGCCGGTGCCCGCCTGCGGAGACGCGGATCCGAGGCGGCTCGCCTCCATCACGCCGGCGAGCGTTGCGAGGCCCGCGCAGATCCCGTATGCCGCGGCCTTGACCGCCCAGACCCTGATGCCGGCGAGGCGCGCCGCCTCGGGCCCACCGCCGGCCGCGTAGATCATGCGGCCGAAACCGGTGTACCTGGTGACGAAGATCGCGAGGAGGAGCACCCCGAGCGCGATGATCACCAGGTACGGAATCCCGAGCACTCGGCCCGCGCCGAGTGCTCTCACAGCTTCGAACTCGTAGAGCGAGACGCCGTGGCCCTCCGTGACGACGAGGCCGGCACCGCGGAAGAGCGACATCGTGCCGAGCGTAACGACGAAGAACGACAGCCCCAGTTTGCCGATAAGGAGACCGTTGAGGACGAACCCGATCAGTGCGCCGCCGACGATCACGATCACGATCGCCATCCAGAGCGGCACGCCTTCGATGATCATCTTGCCCATGAGCACCCCGGAGAGCGCGAGCATGCCGCCGACCGAGAGGTCGAAGCCAGCCGTGAGCAGCACGAATGTGAGCCCGATCGCGACGAGCAGCAGCACCGAGTTCGTCTCGAGGATCGTCACAAAGTTCGACCACGTGGCGAACGTCGGCTGCGTGATCCCGAGGTAGATGGACAGTGCCACGAGTAGCCCGATGATGGCGAGGTAGATCCGAACCTGTTCGAACAGACCCGTGACCGTGCCCCTCCCCTGAATCTGCACCGATTCAGTCTGATTCGGGGCGGATGTCTGAGTGTCCTGTTCCATGGACCCTATCTCCTCCCGCCTGCACTCAGCAGGCCGATGTTTTCTTCAGTGATGTCACTCCCGACGAGTTCCCCGACGATCGCGTGCTCGTGCATCACGAGCACGCGGTCGGAAACGCTGAGGATCTCCGTCATGTCAGATGATGCGACCAGGACGCCCATGCCCGCATCGGCCTGCTCGCGCACGATCTCGTAGATCTCCTCGCGGGCCCCGACATCGACGCCGCGCGTCGGCTCGTCGAGGAGCAGAACGCGAGGCGACTGCGAGAGCGCACGCGCGATCACGACCTTCTGCTGGTTGCCGCCCGAGAGCGTCGAGACGCTCGCGAGGACGTTGCGCGCCTTCACGCCGAACCGCGCGATCGCGCCGTGGGTCTCCTTGCGCATGCGGCGACGCCGCACCAGGCGATTCCACGGCGGGGACCCGAGGTGGTAATTGTTCTCGATCGAGTCGTTCACGATGAGGCCCTGGCCGCGCCGCTCCTCGGGCACGAGCGAGAGACCGGCCCGGATGGAGCGGCGGACGCTCGAGGGCTGCACGGCGGATCCGTTGACGACCAGGGTGCCGCCGTGCCGCTGCCGCAGGCCGTAGATGGTCTCGAGGAGCTCAGTCCGCCCGGCGCCGACCAGGCCCGCGAGCCCCACGATCTCGCCGGCGCCGACGGAGAAACTCACGCCGGGGCCGCCGCGCTCCACCTGGATGCCCTCCGCGACGAGCGTCTGCTGCTCGCCCGAGAACACCTGCTTGTCGCGCAGCGTCGCCTTCAGGTCGCGCCCGACCATCATGCGGACGAGTTTCTCCTCGGTGAGCTCCGCGATCGAGAGCTCCCCGACGTAGTGGCCGTCCCGCAGCACCACGGCGCGGTCGGCCGTCGAGGTCATCTCGGAGATGCGGTGGGTGATCATCACCGTGGAGAGCCCCTGATCCCTCAGCGACCGTACGAGCTCGAGCACCGATTGCACTTCTTCCGCGCTCAGTCGGCTCGTCGCCTCGTCGAGAATCAGGACGCGCGGCTGGGTCACCAACGCTTTCGCGATCTCGACGAAGGTCTGCTCGACGGGACCGAGCTGCTCGACCCTGAGTCGCGGATTGATCCGATGCAGACCGAGGCTGCCGAGCAGCTCTCGCGTGCGCGCGATGAGCTGTTTCCGGTTGATGTACCGTGTCGCCCGGCCGCGCAGGATCGGGAGCATGACGTTCTCGTAGACCGACAGCGCCGGCACCACGGTGAGCTCCTGCGCCACGAGACTGATGCCCCGTTCGAGCGCGTCCCGTGGCTCCGAGAAGTGGACTTCTTCGCCATCGATCGAGATGGAGCCGCTGTCGGGCATCAACACTCCGGAGAGAGCCTTCACCAAGGTACTCTTCCCCGAGCCGTTCTCGCCGGCCAGCGCGATGATCTCTCCCTCGCGAACCTCGAGCGAGACCTCATCGAGTGCGGTCACCGCGCCGTAGCGCTTCGTGATGCCCGACAGCGTGATCATTAGCCGCGCTCCGTAACCTTCAGCATCGACGTCCCGTTGACGTCTTCGATGGAAACGTCGAACGACTTCTTCAGCCACTCGTCGACCGGGATCCACTGGTCGGCGTTGTCCTTGGTGATCATCGCGGCCTCGAGCACGACCGTCTCCGGCAGCGTCTCACCGAGCACCAGCTGGTGCGCCGCCCAGCCGAGGCCGGCACCCATCTGCACGGGGTGGAAGTCGTAGGTCGCGAGCATGCGCCCGTCCTTGACCGCAGCGACACCGTCCGAGTCGCCGTTCATCCCGATGACGATCGGGTTGAAATCATCCGACTTCGCGGATGCCGCGCCGATCGCGCTCTGGTCGTTGTACGCGAAGATCGCCTGGATCTCCGAGCCGAAACGCGACTTCCAGGCGTCGACGATCGGACGAGCACCATCGGCACTGTCCAGTTCGTTGATCTGCGAGGCAAGGATCGTCTGGCCGAGCGCCTCGGCACCCGCGGCGAACCCGCGGTTGCGCGCATCGAGCACGCCGACGATGGGCAGGCCCTCGATCTGTGCGACCTTCGCGTTCGGCCCAACGGTCTCCTCGATGAGGCTCGCCGCCGACTCCGCCGACTCGTAGTTCGTGACTTGGAAGTTCGAGGCGTAGGGGCCGCCGTCGGTGGTGTCCTGCACGATGACCGGGATGCCCGCCGCGTCCGCCTGCTCGATCGCCGGTTGGATGCCCAGCGGATCGAGCGGCCAGATCACGAGCACGTCGATCTCCTGGTTGATGAGCGACTGCACATCGGAGAACTGCTTGCTCGTGTCGAAGTTCGCGTCGGTGACGATGAACTCGCCGCCCTCGGACTCGACCATCGCGCGCATCGCGTCTTCGATCGCCTTGTTGTTCGGGTTCGCCTGCACCGCGCCGGCGTAGCCGACGACGAACGAGTCGCCCGTCGCATCCGGAGCCTCCGGGCTCGTCGACTCACCGCTGCCTCCGCCGTTGGAGCAGCCGGTGAAGAGCAAGGACGCGCCGAGGAGCAGGGCCCCGGCACCGAACAGTGTTTTTCTCTTGAGTTGCATCTTTTCTTCCCTATTCTTTCGGTGGTGCAGAAGCGTCGGTGCTTCCGCGTGTCGTAGAGGTTGGTGGTGGCTGGGAGATCCCCCTCCGGGCCCCGGCGCGCGAGTGCGCCGAGACCGCACTCAGAGGATCGTCGCGACGGTCTCCTCGGCGCCGATGAGTGCGGTGCCGTAGATCTCGTATGCGAGGGGCGGTGAGACGTACCCGTGGCGGGCGACGATCGCCTGATCCCGCCAGAATCGCTGGATCGGGTTCACGTCGGCGAAGGAGCCGGAACCGGCCGCACTGAGCAGCAGGTCGATGGCCTCCGTCACGTGGTCGACGGCCCAGCCGATATCCGCGCGGACACGCGAACGGGTCACCCGGTCGAGCGGCTTGCCCGTGGCCGCAATGGAGTCCATGTCGTCCGCCGCGCGACGGGCGAAGAGCTCAGCGGTATCGAGTAGCAGCGACGCGCGCGCGATGTCGAGCCTGAACGCGGTCCAGTCGCCCCGGCGCTCGATACTGGTGTAGGCAATCGGCTTCGCCGGCATCTTCTCCATCACAAGGTCGAACACGGCCCGGCCGAGCCCCAGCTGCGGCCCGAGCAGCGCCAGGGGCACCGCCACGGCCCGGTAGGGCTGTTCCGAATCCTGTGTCACTTCGGGCACGATGCGCATGCGGTGCTCGGGCACGAACACGTCTTCCGCGACGAGGAGATTGCTGCCGCTCGAGCGCATCCCCGAGACGTACCATACGTCTTCGATCGTGTACTCGGTCGCGGGCATCAGGAACTGGCCCTCGCCCACGGGCTCACCGTGCTCATCCTCCACCTGAACCGCACCGAGCGCCCATGTCGCGTGCCAGGCCCCGGAGTTGTAGAACCACTTGCCCGACACCATGTACCCGCCCTCGACGCGGCGGGCCACGCCGGACGGGGTGATGATGACGGAGACGCGGGCCTCCGGGTCGGCGCCGAAGATGTCGTCCTGCGCCTGCTCCGGGAAGACCCTCGTATACCACGCTCCGGAGTTGATGAGGGAGACGACCCACGCCGTCCCGCCGTCAGCGCGAGCGACCTCGCGCCCGACCTCCAGCGCCGCGCGGTGGCTCATGTTGTAGCCGCCGTAGCGCTCGGAGAGCGAGACCTTGAACGCGCCCGCGTCCGCGAGCGCCTGGATCGAGTCCTCCTCGACGCGCCGGGCCTCCTCCCCCGCCACCGCGTTCGCGGCGAGGCGGGGGCGGATCTCGGCGATGCGCTCGAGCAGCGCCGGCAGTTCGGCATCGTTCGGCTTGATTGCAGCCGTAATGGCAACCATGATCGACGTCCCTCAGCTCAGCGTCAGTCGGGGAAGGATCTCGTCGGCCCGCTCGCGCAGGAACATGACGAACGACCCGTTGACGTCGACGACCGAATCGTACTCGTCGTGCACGACGATCGTGGTCGTACCGAGTTCGATGATCGCGGGACCCGCGACCTTGGCTCCCGGGCCCAGGGTCGATCCCTGGTAGACGGGCGCCTTCACCATCTTGTTCTCGACGAGCGACCAGATCTCGCGCTCCGTCACCTGGACGGTGGCGTTGGGGTCGACCGTGCTCGCCAGGTCGATGCGATCGTTCGGCGTGGCGCCGACCGCGCTGAGCCGGATGTTGAGCACCTCGACCGGGGTCTCCGGGGACGAGTAGCCGAACACCCGCTCGTGCAGGCGGTGGAAGGCTTCGGCGACGGCCTCGAGATCCGGTGCGGTGGCCCCCTCTTCGGGCAGCTCCACGTTCAGCTCGTACCACTGGTGCAGGTAGCGCATGTCGATCGACGGCACGTACGAGATGTCGGACTCCGCCACGCCCTCGCCGAGCAGCGTCTGCTTGCCCTGCTCCATGAGCTCGCGCCAGGTCTCGACCAGCTGCGTCGTGTCGAGGCTGTGCAGACGGCCGCGGACCGCGCGCACGTAGTCGTGCTTGAAGTCGCAGACGAGCATGCCGGCCGCGCAGAAGATCGAGGAATCCCGCGGGGTGAGCAGGATCGGGATCTCGAGCTCCCGGGCGATCGCCGCGGCGTGCACGGGGCCGGCACCGCCCGCGACCACGATCGGGAACTCCCGCGGGTCGAGGCCGCGACGGACCGTGATGTCGCGAACGCCGGTCGCCATGTTGACGTTGACGAGGTGGTAGATGCCCGCGGCTGCCTCTTCGATGCTGATGCCGAGCGGATCGGCCACATCGCGCTTGATCGCCTGGCGCGAGGCCTCGCGGTCGAGCTTGAAGCCGCCCTGCAGGAAGCTGTCGGCGTCGATGTACCCGAGCACGACATCGGCATCCGTCGTCGTCGCGCGGGTGCCGCCGCGGCCGTAGCAGGCCGGACCGGGGCTCGCACCGGCCGACTGCGGGCCGACGCGGAGAAGACCGCCCTCGTCGACTTCCGCGATCGATCCGCCGCCCGCGCCGATGGTGTGGATGTCCACCATCGGAAGCGCGATGCTCCAGCGATCGATGATGCCGTCGGTCATGATGAGCGGCTTGCCGCCCGAGACCACGGCCGCGTCGAAGCTGGTGCCGCCCATGTCAACCGTCAGACAGGAATCCCACCCGTGCGTTCCCGTGACCAGGAGGCCGGCCGTCGGGCCGCTCGCCGGGCCGGACAGCAGGGAGAGCGCGGCGCGTTTCGCGAGCTCCTCGGGGGTGGCGACACCGCCGTTCGACTGCATCATGAGCAGCAGCCCGCCGAAGCGGAGCGCTTCCAGCTGCTCGAGCAGGGTCGTCAGGTAGGAGCTGATGATCGGCCCCGCGTACGAGTTGAGCACCGCGGTGCTGGTGCGCTGGTAGTAGCGCGCCTGGCTGATCAGGTCGGAGGAGCTCGTGATGTATGCGTCGGGCATGAGCTCGCGCACGATCTCCGCCGCGGCCTGCTCGTGCTCATTGTTCGCGTGCGAGTGCATGAACGAGATGGCGACGGACGTCACGTCGTTCTCCTGGAACGTCTCGACCGCGTTGCGCACATCATCCGCGTCGAACTCGTGCAGCTCCTTGCCCTCGGCGTCGACGCGACCACGAACCGGGAGACGGAGGTAGCGCGGAACCAGCGGATCCGGCTGCTGCAGGCGGTTGTCGTAGGCCTCCTCGCGCGTGCCGTCGCGGAGCACCAGGGTGTCCCGGAAACCGTCGGTCGCCAGCAGGCCGGTAACCGGCCCGCGCCGGGTGAGGAGCGCGTTCGTCGTCACGGTCGTGCCGTGGACGATGAGCCCGATCTGCGCCACGAACTCCTCGGTCGACAGGCCTTCGAGCTCGGCGATCTCGTCGAGACCGGCGCGCACCGCCATCGGCGGGTTGCTCGGGATGGACGAGGTCTTGTGAATGAGGCGGCGCCCGTCCGGGAAGATGACGAGGAAGTCGGTGAACGTGCCTCCGACGTCGATGCCGATGCGAATACTCATGACTTTCGGCTCCCTAACTTACTTGCTTGCGCGGAGAGCGGCCGTGGCCTCCGCATCGATGGCGAATGTGTGTGGATCGACGGCGACGCCGTAGTCGTCGCGCGCCTTCTCGAGCGAGAGAATGCCGTCGCGCACTTCTTCGGTGACCTTCTCGGCGGACCGGCGGAATGGATTCCCGTACCCGGCGCCGCCACCGGCGAGCGACTCGACCCTGGTGCCCGCGGGCACGGGGATGATCTCCTTGGAACCCCACTCGTGCCGCGTCCCGTCGGGGTAGTGCACCGTGAGGTCGTTCAGTCCGGAGTCGTGCCCGCCGAAGAGGCCCTTCGCCGGCGTCGCGCCCTCGGAGCGCATGTTGTCGGCGAGCGTCGTGGCGAACTGGTTCTCGCCGTAGTTGACCCACGCTGACCGCGTGCCGAGGCCGCCGCGGAACTCGCCCGCGCCCGCCGAGTCCGGCAGGAACTCGTGGTACTCGAGGATGTGCGGCGAACTGAGCTCGAACATCTCGGGGTCCGGTGCGCGCATCTGGCCGGCAGTGCCGGTGAACCCGAGCGCATCCCAGCCGTCGGAGCCCTGGCTGCCGCCGGGGCCGGTGCGCTGGAACACCGTCAGCACGCCGAAGGGCTCGCCCGTGCGCGGGTCGATGCCGTTCGTCGAGGTGCACATGTACTTGTTCCACCCCGCGGTCACGCGGTCGGGCAGCACGTCCGCGAGAGCGAGGAAGATCGACTCGACGACCTCGTCGGACATCTGGTTGCCATAGACGGACGCTGCGGGGAAGACCGGGTTGAGCACCGATCCCTCGCGGAACACCGTGTCGATCGGCTCGAACAGGCCCTGGTTCGTGGGGATGTTGATCCCACCGGCCACGAGCAGCATCAGGAACGCGATGCGAACCGCGCCCTTCGCCGATGCGGGCGGCATGTTCGTGATGCCGGGAGCCTGGTCGTCGCTCTCCGAGAAGTCGAAGGTGATGTCCGAGCCCTTGATGGTGATCTCAACGGCCACCCGATAGCGCTTCTTCGTGTCGAATCCGTCCGACGTCATGAAGCTCTCGCCCCGGTAGACGCCGTCGGGCCAGCGCTCGACCTCGGCGCGCACCTGGCGCGCGGAGCTCTCGAGCACGTAGTTGAAGTGATCGGTGTACGAGTCGTACCCGTAGCGCTCGATCACGTCGGCCAGCCGACCCGCGCCGATCTTGCAGGCGCCCACCATCGACTTCATGTCTTCGATCACGTAGCCGAAGCGGATGTTGGCCGAGAGGAAGTCCCAGACGTCCTTCCGGTCGACCCCGCGGTCCGCGAGCTTCACGGGAGGAATGCGCAGGGACTCCTGCCAGATGTCACGGGCGTTCGGATCGTAGCCGCCGGCGGTCATGCCGCCGATGTCGGCCATGTGGCCCTTGGCCGCGACCCAGCCCACGTGCTCGCCCTTGCTGAACACCGGCAGGTAGATGCCGGTGTCGGCGTTCTGGTTGCCGCCGTGGTAGACGTCGTTGTGGATGATGACATCGCCCTCGTGGATGTCATCGCCGTAGTACTCGATGATGTACTGCAGCGAGGGGTGCGCACCGAACGCGATGATCGCGGCGAACTCCGCCTGAGCCAGCGTGTTCCCGTGCTTGTCGAAGACGACGGTCACCAGGTCGCCGATCTCGTTGAAGATCGGCGAGCGGCTCGAGCGCATGAGGATCGTCGCCATCTCCTTGGCAATGGCGTCGACCCGACGCTGCAGCACGGAGGCGGTGATCGGATCTATGGTGGTTTCAGTCTTCGATGACATGGGTTTCTCCCTTCGAGATCCGGTAGAAGGCTGTGCGGTGTTCGGAGAGCTTGCGCGCGCCGGACGGTTCGATGACGAAGGTGTCGGACATGTAGCCGCTCACACCGTTCTCCTCATCGATGAGCATGGGATGGATGGTGATCGAGTTGTTGACGCCGATCACCTCGGTGCCGGTGTTCGTGTCGTCCTCGACGACATCGAGGCCGACCCAGGGATACTCGAGCACATCGGCGCCGATCGAGTGGCCCGACCAGTAAGTCGACTTCGCTCCGTGCGATTCGACGGCTGCGATCACCGCGCGCTGCACGTCGGCGGGCGACGTCCCGGGGTTGAGCGCCTTCTCGGCCGCGCCGATGCCGGCCGTGACGGCCGCTGCGAGACGCTTCTGGTTCTCGCTCGGCCGCGCGAACGTGACCATCCGCGAGAGCTCCGTCCAGTAGCCCATCGGGCCCGTGATCTCGAACGAGAAGGTGTGGACGTCGTGCGTGCCGAGCACGCGCGACCGCGGCGGGGCGAACGACGAGTACTGCGTGCCGTCGCGCAGGACGTCGTGGTACATGGTCAGGAAGAGCGGATCCTCGCCGCCGAGCAGGTGGGCCACCCGGTACATCTCGGCACCGATCTCGCGCTCCGAGATGCCGGGGCGAGCGATCTCCAGGAGACGCGTGAAGCACTGATCGAGGATGTACGCCGACTCCTCGAGGCCCTCGATCTCCTCCGCGCTGCGCTCCTGTCGCACCTGGTCGAACATGTGGGTCGCCTCCACGAGCTCAGCGCCCGGGAACGCGGCCTCGAGCGCGCGAAGCTCGTCGACCTTGAGAATCTGTCCGAGCCCGGCGATGCCGATCCGCTCGACCTTCCCGGCCTTCTGGATCACCTCGACGAGGCCCTCGCCGATGCTGCCCGGGAACAGGTAGTCATCAACCCAGTTGGCCTGACGGGCGCGGGCGCCGGCCAGGTTGCCCGAGACGACGACGCTCGCGGGGCGCCCCGGGATCTTCACGGCGTGCGCGGAGCGGTGATGCATGTTGTAGTCGGAGACCCAGCGCACACCGCCCTTGTGGCCTCGGTAGTCGTTGCCGGCGATGATGAGCGCATCGAAGCTCTGCTCGGCGCAGAGCTGATCGAGCAGGTTCCAGCGGCGATCTCTTTCCGCAAGTGTTGGCATATTCCTGTGCATCCTTCACGTCGTTGGGAGAGGGTCTGCGCGGAGACTCCGGGTTTCCACGTCTTCAACGATCATAGAAATCCCTCTTTACATTTCACAAGCCGATATGCCAAGATTTCGCTATGCGTAATGATGCGGGCCCCCTCTCCTCCGTCGACCGAGCGCTCCAGCTCATCCTTCTGCTCAGAGAGCGAGGATCGCTGAGCGTGACGGAGGCTGCTGCCGAGCTGGATGTCACCCCTCCGACCGCCTACCGCCTGCTCGCCTCGCTGAAGAAGCGGGAGTTCGCGACGCAGGGACCGAACCGCCACTACCGGCCCGGCCCGAACCTCGCATCGGAGGCGAGAACGACGCTCTCTCCGAACGTGCTCCGGAAGCTGCTGCGACCCGAGCTCACGCTCGCCCAGTCGCTGACCCACGAAACCGTGAACCTGTGGATGCTGGAGGGCGTGTACGTTCGAAACTTCGACGGGATCGAGTCCCCGCAAGCCCTGGCCATCCGCGTGAACGCCTATGACCGCATCCCCGCCTACTGCTCGGCTGCGGGCAAGTGCCTCCTCGGTGCCCTGACCAACCAGGAGGTCGAGCAGATGCACGCGCAGGGCCTGCCGCGCTGGCGCACCGACCGGATCTCGTCGATCACGTCGCTCAAGCGGCACCTGCACGACGTGCGGCAGCGCGGGTACGCGGTCAACACCGAGGAGGCCGCGCAGGGCGTCTCCGGCGTCGGCGCCGCTGTCTACGCCCCCGACGGCAGCGCGCTCGTCGCGCTCAGCTGCGGCGTTCCGCAATCGCGGTTCTCGCCGTCCCGGGCGAAGGAGCTCGCGGAGATCATCGTGGAGACCGCGCAGGCGATGAGCAAGAAGATCGCGGAGCAGGAGCTCCACCCGATCTCTGGATAGCATTCGCGGGCCTCGGATAGCGGTCCGAATCGCGCCCGAACTAGAGTTTTCCGGAAGCGCGGGCGGCGCAGCGGCGCGCCGCCTCGAATACCCCGAAAGGCGGCTTCACCATGAGCAACTCCCAGCAACCCGTCGTCATCGTCACCGGAGGTGCCACGCTTCTCGGCACCGGCGTCGTCGAGGCCCTGCGCGCGAGGGACGCGGTCGTCGTGGTCGCGGATATCGACGAGGCGGGCGGCGAGGCTCTGGCCGCCGCGGACCCGAACGTCGGCTTCATCCGCACGGACGTGACGGACGACGAGCAACTCCAGCGGCTGATCGACGAGGTGGTCTCGCGGCACGGGCGGATCGACGGCCTCGTCAACCTCGCGTGCAGCTACGGCGATCGCGGCCCCGACACCAGTCGCGAGGAGTGGCGCACAACGCTCGACGTCAATCTCGTCGGCGCCGTCCGGGCCTCAGTAATCGCGCGCCCGCACCTGGCCGCGAGCGAGCGCGGGGCGATCGTGAACATCACGTCGACCTCGAGCAAGTTCGCGCAACTCGGCCGGTGGGCCTACCCCGCGAGCAAAGCGGCCCTCGTGCAGGCGACCCGCAACCTCGCCCTCGACTTCGCGGCCGATGGCATCCGGGTGAACTCGGTCAGCCCCGGC
>JAGQTL010000148.1:0-1013 GCA_020439035.1 Leucobacter sp.
GCGTGCCGCCGTCGGCACGCACGAAGTCCTCCGGGCTGAACTGCTTGCGCGGGTCCGCGGCGCCCTGGGGCGTCACCCAGCGCGCCACCTGACGATTCGTCAGGCAGGACGCCATCTGCATGGCCGTGCCGAAGATGCCCCCGCGCTGCTTCTCCGGGGCGGAGACGACGCCGGCGACCTGATCGGCCGTGAGCGCGAAGTCGTGCTCACGCAGAATGTCGACGGCGGTCTCGTCGGTCGGGCGCGTCAGCCACGTGTAGACGTCGGTGATCGGCCGATGATCGAGCGCGGCGGCGAGCAGGAGGCCGGCCAAGAGGTCTTGGCCGGCCGGGTCGAAGTAGGCATCGGTCTTGGCGCCAGGATCGCGGCTGCCCGACGCGAAGTGCTCGGCCAGGCGCGCGGCCTTCACCTCGTCGGTGACGTAGGAGAGCGGGTTCCACCACCAGGTAGGTTCTTCGAGCGCGATCGCCTGCGGGTCGAACGCCCACACCGGGCCGGCGGCGGCCCGCACGTCCCTGGTCGCGTCGACGACGTCGCGCTTGTTCGAGGTCACCAGCACGGAGCCCGGCGCGTCCAGGATCGCCGGCACCGCCCGCGAGGTGGTCTTGCCGGTGCGCGGACCCCAGATATCGATGTGCATGTCCTCCCACGAGCCGTAGAGCTGCTGGCCGGCGGCGACCGTCCGTCCGATCGGCACGCCCGGCGCGCCACTGACCCCGAGCCGTTCCGCCTTCGCCGTCACGCTCTTGCGGCTCAGGTCCTCGACGTCGCGGCCGCGACCCATGTAGGAGGCGGCGCGGTCGACGCGGGAGCGGCGCCGGCGCATGCGCCGCAGCGCCAGGCCGATCAGCACACCGAGCGCCAGGAGCAGCGCTCCCATGACGCCGAGGACCCACCAGCCGGCAGCACCAGGCCACGTCAGGTCGCCACCGAGGAGCCCGAACAGGACCGAGAACGGGTCGGCGGGCACCTCAGTGCCCGTGCCGGCGAAGCGGTGCCCGAGGTGCATCGCG
>JAGQTL010000148.1:1058-1625 GCA_020439035.1 Leucobacter sp.
GAGAGGCCGCCGGGGTCCCGGCGGCGGTTGTTCGGGGTGCTCATGTGCTCGCTCCTTCGACGGCCCGCAGCGCGCGACGGCCCACGCGAGACTGCTCGTGCCACAGCTTGTTGGTGTCGTTGATCGACAGCTCCGTGGCGGTGAGCTGCACGTTGACGGGGATGCCGGGGCGGCCGCCGACCTTGACGAGGAACTTGCCCCGTCCCGGCGGTTCGGCCTCGCGGCCGGTCGAGGGGTCCCAGGCCGGCGGGTCCTGCCAGCCGATCAGCAGCTCTTGCTCGGCCTGGGAGAAGGGCACCGCGGCGCTCAACTGAGGCATCTCGGCCGAGGGCAGTCCGCCGCAGATCACCATGCCGGACCGCTCGACGAAGCCGCGGGCCTTCATGCGGTCCTCCTCGCTGGACAGCGCGAGCAGGTCGCTCATCGTGTGCGAGATCATCGCCATGCCGACACCGCGCTGCCGGTTCAGTCGCGTCAGCGCGTCGACGCGATCGACCATGCCGCGCCCGGCGCGCAGCGCGCGCCACAGCTCGTCGAGGATCACGAAGTAGTGCCGGCGCGGTTCCA
>JAGQTL010000149.1 GCA_020439035.1 Leucobacter sp.
AGGGTCGTGAACGGGTAGTCGGCGATCTTCGGCCGGGCGCGGGAGATGGCGGCGATCAGTGAGGACTTGCCGGCGCTGGGGAAGCCGACCAGGCCGATGTCGGCGACGACCTTCAGCTCGAGCGTGATCTGGAGCGACCCGCCGTCCTCGCCGAGCAGCGCGAAGCCGGGCGCCTTGCGAGAGGAGGACGCGAGCGCGGCGTTGCCGAGGCCGCCGATGCCGCCCTTGGCCGCGACGAAGCGCGTGCCGGCCTCGGTGAGGTCGATCAGCGTCTCCCCCGCGTCGTCCTTCACGACCGTGCCGATGGGCACGGAGAGCAGCAGTTCCTCGCCGTTCAGACCGTTGCGGAAATCGCCCATGCCGAACCCGCCGTTCTCGGCGTTGCGGTGAGGCCTGCGGTGGAAGTCGAGCAGCGTCGTAACCTGTGGATCCGCGAGCAAAACGACGTCTCCGCCATGCCCGCCGTTGCCGCCGTCGGGACCCGCGAGCGGCTTGAACTTCTCGCGCTTCACCGAAACGCAGCCGTTGCCGCCTCTGCCGGCCTGCAGGTGCACCTGCACCTGGTCGACGAAGGTCACCATGATTGCTCTCTCCTGTCGTAAAACGGCAAAAGGCGAGCCGAAGCCCGCCTCGCCGTCGTGGTGCCGAACTACGCGGCGGCCACGATGTTGACGACCTTGCGGCCGCCCTTGGAGCCGAACTCCACCGCGCCCGCTGCGAGCGCGAACAGGGTGTCGTCGCCGCCGCGGCCGACATTGACGCCCGGGTGGAAGTGGGTGCCGCGCTGGCGAACGATGATCTCGCCCGCGTTCACCTGCTGACCGCCGAAGCGCTTCACGCCCAGGCGCTGCGCGTTCGAGTCACGACCGTTGCGCGTCGAACTCGCGCCCTTCTTATGTGCCATCTGCCTGTCTCCTTCAGCGGGGGTTACTTGATGCCGGTGATCTTGAGGCGCGTCAGATCCTGACGGTGCCCCTGGCGGCTCTTGTATCCGGTCTTGTTCTTGTAGCGCTGGATCACGATCTTCGGGCCGCGCAGGTCGTTCAGCACCTCGGCGGTGACCTTGACCTTTGCGAGCGCAGCCGCGTCGGTCGTGACCGTATCGCCGTCGACGAGCAGGACGGCCGGCAGTTCGATCTTGCCCTTGGCGTCGCCCGACACGCGGTTCACGGTGATGATCGAGCCGACCTCGACCTTTTCCTGTCGGCCGCTAGTGCGCACTACTGCGTAAACCACGTTTCTACCTTTTCCTCATGAACGATCTTCAACATCACGCGGCGTTGCTGTCCCAGCGACGCCGCGAACGATTTCGGCCGAGCGGACTGCGCCCGGCGATCACCGCCTGAAACAGGCGGCACCAACGATCAACTTTACCGCACTCCACAAATCCGGTCAAATGACCAGCGTGGCGTGTCAGTCCGCATCGGTGGCGGGCGCCGGGGCCGATCCGGCATCGACGACGACGCCGCCCGTGGTGGCGCGCCGCGACTGCCGCTTGCGCTTGCCCGCCTCCGGCGCGGGCGGCAGGGCGTCGAGCACCGAACCGAGCAGATCCTCGGCCGAACGGGCCTCGCTCAGCGCGGGCGACACCGGCGCGTGCGGTTCGATCGCCTCGAGCGCCTCCACGACGTCGGGCACGACCTTCGGCTGCCGACGCCGCTTCGCCGCCTGGGGGGCATCCGCCGCGGGACTCTCAGCCGGCTCCGCGGCGGCCGCGGCCGGCGCCTCCGCATCCTTCGCCGCGACGTGATCGACCGCCCCCGCGATCGTGCTCGCCGCGATTTTCGCGAGAGCCGAGCGCGACTCGTCGGTGATCGCATGGGTCTGCGCGTGCCCGTTGGCGGCCGGCGGCTGCGCGGAGGAGCCGCCCTTGCGCTTGCCTCGGGTCTGGTTCGACTCCGAGCGGTGCTTGGTCACCGGCTCGTGGAACACGATGACGCCGCGGCCCGCGCAGACGTCGCACGGCTCGCTGAACGATTCGAGCAGGCCGAGGCCGAGCTTCTTGCGCGTCATCTGCACGAGGCCGAGCGAGGTCACCTCGGCGACCTGATGCTTCGTGCGATCGCGGCTCAGGCACTCCACCAATCGGCGCAACACGAGATCGCGGTTCGACTCGAGCACCATGTCGATGAAGTCGACCACGATGATGCCGCCGATGT
>JAGQTL010000150.1 GCA_020439035.1 Leucobacter sp.
ACGTCGGTGGCGTCGATGACGAGCCAGTCGTGCTTCTGCTCAGCTGCCTTCGGCGAATACGTGCGAGTCACAGTATGCTGCTTTCGTTCGGAATGGAGTGGTTCGTGGATCCCTCCCCTGCCGAGTCCCGCCCGCCGGCTCGGCGAGTGAGTGCATCGGCCCCGGGGGGCTCACATTCGGGCGCTTGCGCACCAAAGATCAAGTTTAGCACGAATCGCATCGCGCCGGTGATCACGCGAGCGGATCACGGCGCGCACGCGTGCGGCGCGCGCGGTCTTCGAGCTCATCATCCGGCGGATAGGCGATCTCTTCGAGCGAGAGGCCGTGCGCCGGCATCACCGTGAATCGGTTCGTGCGCTCGCGCCGATCCCTGAGCGAAACCAACTGCTCGCGATCGATCCGCTCGCTGCCCACCGCGACCACGGCCCCCACGAGCGCCCGCACCATCGAATGGCAGAACGCATCCGCCTCGATCGTTGCGACGAACGCGCCGTCCTCTGCTTCGCGCCAGTCGAAGCGCAGCAGCGTGCGCACCGCGGTCGCACCCTCGCGCGCCTTGCAGAACGTCGTGAAATCCTGCAGGCCGAGCAGATCCTCACTCGCCTCTCGCATCGCCGCGAGGTCGAGCGGCCGCGGCACCTCCGCGGTGAATCGCGCGGTGAGCGGATCGCGGCGGGCGCTCGCGCCTCGCAGCCGGTATTCGTAGCGGCGGGTGAGCGCGCCGAAGCGCGCGTCGAAGGCCGCCGGCACCTCGCGAATCCCGTGGATCACGACGTCGGGTGCGGTTCGCCGCAGCACGCCGCCGAGCTTCCGCGCCGTGACCCTGCCCGCGAGCGCGTCGTCGACGTCAAGGTGGGCGACCTGGCCGCGGGCGTGGACCCCGGCATCGGTGCGTCCGCCGACGGTGAGACGCGGCGGCGGCCCGGCGGGGTCGCGGATGAGCACCGCGAGCGCGGCCTCGATCTCGCCCTGCACGGTGCGCAACCCCGGCTGCGCGGCCCACCCGTGGAAATCGGTGCCGTCGTAGGCGAGGTCCACACGTAACCTCATGCGCATAGAATAACCGGTGTCCGGGTGACACCGGCACGCCACGAATATGAGTACCAGCACCAGCGGCGACACCGCGCCGAAGACCCCGTCATCGACGCACTACGGCGGGCTCGACGGGCTTCGCGCGATCGCGGTGATCCTCGTGCTTGTCTACCACTTCTTCCCCGGGGTGCTCCCCGGCGGCTTCCTCGGCGTCGACATCTTCTTCGTGATCAGCGGTTTCCTCATCACCTCGCTGCTGCTCCGCGAGTATCAGCGGCAGGGCCGGATCAACTTCGGGAACTTCTGGCGCCGTCGTGCCCGCCGCCTCCTCCCGGCCCTCGGGCTGATGCTGTTGGTCTGCACGGCGCTGGCCCTGGCAGCGGCGTTTATCAGCAGTCCCGACCTGCTGCTTCACCTCGGCGAGCAGATCCTCGGCACGCTGTTCTTCGTGAGCAACTGGGTGTTCGTGGCCCTCGGCGGAGATTACTTCACCCGCGATAACCCCGAGCTCTACCGCAACACCTGGTCGCTCTCGATCGAAGAGCAGTTCTACGTCGTGCTGCCCCTGCTGCTCGTGGTCATGACCCGCGTGCGTTCGCGGACGACGCGAGCGCTGCCCTTCCTCCTCCTCGCGATCCTCTCGGCCGCGCTGATGGCCGGCTACGCGGCCGCGGGCGAGAACCCGACCCGGGTGTACTTCGGTTCGGACAGTCACGTCTTCGGCCTGTTCGCCGGGGTGGCCCTCGCCATCCTGCTGCAGCCGAACGCCTCGGCCCCGCATCCTCGCCCGCGCGCTGGGGTCGCGACCCAGCTGTGGCTCATCCTGCTCGCGCTGCTCGGGTTCGGCGTACTTGGTTGGCTCACCGCGACCCTCGCGGAGGCGAGCCCCGACAGTTTCGCCTGGGGCTTCCAGCTCGCGACCGCGGCCGCGGTGCTCGTGATCGCGGCCGTGACGAGGCCCGGCGCCTGGGCCGGGCGCGCGCTCGATGTGCAGCCGCTGCGCTGGCTGGGAGAGCGCTCGTACGGCATCTACCTCTGGCACTGGCCGCTCCTGCTCGTGCTGCCGGTGCTGCTCGGCCGGCTCCCCTGGGGCTTTTCGCTCCCCGCCTGGCTTATCGCGGCGATCGGGATCGGGCTCAGCGTCGCGATCGCCGCGGTGTCGTTCCGATACGTGGAACGCCCCGTCCGACGGCACGGGCTGCGCGGCACCCTGCGCGGATTCGCACGCGCCTGGCGGCGGGGCAGCGGACGGCGCACGCTCGCGGTCGCCGCCTCGCTCTCGCTGCTCGCCGGGCTGACCGCGGTCGGCTCCGCGATCGCGCTCGCGCCCCCGCGCAGCAGCGCCTCCGCGGCGATCGAGCGCGGGAGTCAGGCGCTGGCGGAAGCGCAGTTGCTCGAAGACGAAGCGGATGCCGAAATGGATGCCGGCGCCGACGTCGATGCCTCGGTCGCGGCCGGTGAGGCCGGGACCGCCGGCACGACCGACAGCCCGAGCGAGCGCGCCGGCACGCACGCGGATCCGCCCGTGCCGGGCACGAGCACTGCGCCGCCCGCGCCCGCACTCCCCCGCGGCAAGCAGATCTTTGCGGTGGGCGACTCGGTGATGCTCGCGAGCCTGCCCGAACTCCGGGACATGTTCCCGGGGATCAAGGTCGATGCCGCAGTGTCGCGCGGTCTCGGCGTGGGCGTGCAGATCGTCTCGGACCTCGAGAAGAAGGATCGCCTACGCCCGGTGCTGGTCGTCGGGCTCGGCACGAACGGTCCGGTCGATCGCGACCAGCTCAAGCAGCTGAAGCGGATCGCCGACACCCGGCCGATCGTGCTCGTGAACGCGCATGCCGACCGCTGGTGGGTGCCGGAGGTGAACCGGACCCTGGCCAAGTTCGCGAAATCCCACCGCGGCGTCGTACTTGCGGACTGGGACGGCGCGGTGAGCCCGTACCCCGCGCGGCTCGCGGGCGACGGCATCCATCCCAACCCGAGCGGCGGCAGGACCTACGCCCGTGCGATCCGCAAGGCGCTGAAGGAGCTTCAGACGCCGAAGGAGCAGCTGATCAAGGAGGCGAGCGCCGAAGAGCTGGCCAGACCCACTTCCGCTCCAGCCCCGACCTCGCCGCCACCTGCGACGCCGGCGCCCGAACGCTGGCCGTCGCTCACGCCGTCGCTCACGCCCTCGTCTTCACCCTCGGATACATCCTCGCCTTCGCACGGCACCGGCTCGCTCTCGCGGTGACGCGACCCTCCCGGGGCACTCCCAAGCGGCCGGGGGTGCAGCGCGGCCCGTACCGGACACCCAACCCGCACTGGGCACCCGGTCCGCGTCGCTTCCGACCGCACGCGGCATCGCCCCACATGTCGCCCAGTACGCCGCCCGGCGCACCGCCCTCACGACAAAGCGCCCCGCCCCGCGAGACCACGGGACGGGGCGCTTCGAACAAGCGGACGAGCTTACTCGGCCTGCTCCTCAGCGGCCTCCTCGGCAGCGGGAGCCTCGACCTCAGCCGCGGCTTCCTCGGCAGCGGCTTCCTCGGCCTCGACGACCTCGGCGGCCTCCTCGACCGGAGCCTCCTCGGCAGCCGGAGCCTCGGCCTTCTTGGCCTTCTTCGGCTTCGGGTTGACCGGCTCGAGCACGAGCTCGATCACGGCCAGCGGCGCGTTGTCGCCCTTGCGGTAGCCCGTCTTGATGATGCGGGTGTAGCCGCCCTCGCGGTTCTCGACGAGCGGCGCGATCTCGGTGAAGAGCTCGTGCACGACCGACTTGTCGAGGATCTGACGCATCACGCGGCGGCGAGCGTGCAGATCGCCGCGCTTGGCGAAGGTGACGAGGCGCTCGGCCACCGGCTGCAGGCGCTTGGCCTTGGTCTCGGTGGTCTGGATGCGCTTGTGCTCGAACAGCTGCGAAGCAAGCTGGTTCAGCATGAGGCGCTCGTGGGCGGGGCCGCTTCCGAGGCGGGGCCCCTTGGTGGGCTTAGGCATTGGTTACTCCGTTGGATGAAAAACTGTGACCGAAATCGGCCGGGAAACTAGTTGACGTCGTCCTCGTAGCTGTAGAACTGCGCGCCGTCGAAGCCGGGCACTGCGTCCTTCAGCGAAAGGCCCATCTCGGTGAGCTTGTCGCGCACCTCGAACACCGACTTCTGGCCGAAGTTGCGGATGTTCATCAGCTGGGCCTCGCTGAGCGCGACGAGCTCGCTCACCGTGTTGATGCCCTCGCGCTTCAGGCAGTTGTAGCTGCGGACCGAGAGATCGAGATCCTCGATCGGGATCGACAGCTCGCCGTCGACCACGACCTCGGCCGGAGCCGGGCCGATCTCGACGCCCTCTGCGGCGGTGTTCAGCTCGCGCGCCAGCCCGAACAGCTCGACCAGGGTCGAACCGGCCGAAGCGATCGCATCGCGGGGGCTGATCGCGGGCTTCGTCTCGACGTCGACCACGA
>JAGQTL010000151.1 GCA_020439035.1 Leucobacter sp.
AACTCGCCGCGGTACTTCGCGCCCGCGATGAGCGCCGAGATGTCGAGCGAGATCAGCTCCTTGTCCTTCAGCGACTCGGCGACGTCTCCGGCCACGATGCGCTGGGCCAGGCCCTCGACCACGGCGGTCTTGCCCACGCCGGGCTCGCCGATCAGTACCGGGTTGTTCTTCGTGCGCCGGGTCAGCACCTGGCTGACGCGGCGGATTTCGCTGTCGCGCCCGATCACCGGGTCGAGCTTGCCGCTCCGCGCGACCTCGGTGAGGTTGACGCCGAACTGCTCGAGCGCGCTCTGTTCGCCGCCCTCAGCGGCGGGTTGCCAATTTGCCTGCATGTCGTCCTTTCGTGATCGGCAAGCGGTGCGTACGCGGAAATCCCGCATATTCGCAAACTTGAGTGAATATGACTCAAGTTTACCGTGAGATGTGGAATTCCGCCACATCGACCACCCTGTGCGTTCACCGAGCGCTAAGCTTCTCGCGGAACTCGCACCCGACCCTCCGGGCCAGGGGCTCCGGAGCATCGAAGAGGATCCTCATGACCGAACCCACGCATCCGCGGCGCGCACGCCGCATCCGCCGCGCCGGCCACGTCGGCCCCCGCTGGTTCACCCTCTTCACAGTCGCGTGGGTGGTGATCTGGACCGTGCAGCTCACGCCGCTGCAGCTGCTCCTGCCGCTGCAGCTGAACACGCCGGATAGCGCCGACGGGTGGATCCGCGGCGTCGTCTCGTCGGGCATCGTGCTCGGGGTCGGCGGCCTCGCCGGCGTGATCGCCGGGCCGCTCGCCGGCGCGCTCTCCGATCGGCAGCCTGGCAGCCGGCCCCGGCGCCGGCCCTGGGCCATCGCCGGCAGCTGGGTCACGGCGGTCTGCCTCGTGCTGACCGGCCTGAGCGATGGCCCACTGACCATCGGCGCGGCATGGGTCGGCGTCTCGATCGGCGCCGCCGTCGCCTCGGCGGCATTCACGGCCATGATCGCCGATCAACTGCCGCCGGAGCAGCGCGGCGCCGCCTCGTCGGCGGCGTCGTCGGCGCAGGCGCTCGGCATCGTCGTCGGCGTCGGCACGATCGTGCTGCTCGGCATCGGCGTCGTCACGGGCTACCTCGTGCTCGCGGCCGCGATCGCGGTGCTCGGCACGGCGACGGCCGCGCTGCTGCCAGATCCGTCGGGAACCGCATTCGCGTCGCAGGCCGCCCGCGAGCCCGGCGAGCCGCGCTTCGCGTTCCTGCGCGACCGCGACTTCAGCTGGATGCTCGCCGGCCGCCTCGTCGTGAACGTCGGCAACGCGCTCGGCACCTCGCTCTTCCTGTTCTTCCTCATGTACGGGATCGGGCAGAGCGGGCACGAGGCCGAGGAGAACCTGCTGCTGATGATCGTCGTCTACACGATCTTCGTCGTCATCGCCTCCATCGCGGCCGGGCTGCTCTCGGACCGCATCGGACGCCGCCGCGGCCTCACCGTGTCCGCGGCCGTCGTGCAGGCCGTCTCGGGCGTCGTGATCGTGGCCTCGCCGACCTTCGGCGCCACCATGGTCGCCGCCGCGCTCATGGGCGTGGGCTACGGGGCCTTCTCGACCACCGGGCTCGCGTTCGCCACCGACCTCCTGCCGAGCGAGCGCGACCACGCGCGCGACCTCGGCGTCGTGAACACGACCGCCGCACTCGGCCAGCTGCTCGGCCCGGTCATCGGGGCCGGCCTCGTCGCGCTCGTCGGCGGGTTCTGGCTCGTCTTCACCGCCGCAGCGATCCTCTCGCTCGCCGGTGCCGGGCTCACCGCGCTCGCACGCGAGCGGGTGCCGGCGTAAGTGCCCGCACCCGCCCGCGCTACGGGGTCATCAGGAGGCCCGGACGCCCAGGTATTCGTCGGTGCTGACGCACTCGATCATCGGGCTCAGCAGCCCCATCAGCTCGAGGGCCTGCTCGTGGGCCAGATCACTGGCGCCCGCGCAGGCGTCGGTGACGAGCGTTACGTGCTTGCCCGCGTCGATAGCGCCGAGCACCGTCGAGAGCACGCAGCAGTCCGTCGCCACGCCGCACACGACGAGCCGCGGGGTTTCGCTCGTGAGCCGCGCGAGCTCCTCGCCCCACTTCGAGAACGTGGGCAGGCTCACGATGCGATCGCCCTCGGCAACGGGCATGGTGAGATCCCACACCGGCGAATCCTCCGGGTCGCGGCACTCGTCCCAGCGCGCGTAGTAGTCGGCCCAGCTCCCGTCCTCCCGCGGATCCCGCACGAACCGCGTCCAGATCACGTTGCCCGCGAGTCGCTCGGTCAGGCGCTCGATCTGCGTCGCGGCCGCCGCGTAGCGCGGCGTGAACCACTGGCTCGTCGGCTCCGCGAAGATGCGCTGCATGTCGATGACGACGAGCGCGCTCGATGGGGCGGTCACGCCGTCACCTCCGCCCGCTTCCCGCCGCGCAGCAGCGACGAGAGCGGCGGCAACGGCTTCAGCGCGATGTAGGCGATCGTCGCGCCGAGGAAGCCCGCGATGAACGAGACGTCGCCGAACGCCGAGAACGTGCCGGCGAGCGGGCCGGTGAACAGCGTCGAGGTCCAGAACAGGGACGAGAAGGCGCACCCGATCACCCAGGCGACGAACCCCCACTCGACGGTGCGCCGAGGATCGAAGAGCTCGGCGGTTGCGGCATCTCCCAACTTGCGCATGCGGAGATAGTAGTCGAGCAGCAGCACGGTGCTGAAGGGCACGACGAGGTAGGCGAGCACGTTGAGGAAGTCGTAGAAGCTGCCGTAGGGGTTCGTCTGCATGAGCAGCGTCACTCCGAGGCTGATCAGCGCGATCACCGCGACGCCGACGATGCGGTTGACCGGGATGCGGATCGTGAGCAGCGAGAGCGAGCCGCCGTAGAGGTTCATCGCGCTCACGGGCAGGGTCGAGAGCACGACGGTGAGCATGGCGACGGGCGCCCACGAGCCGGTGAGGTCGGCGAGGGCTGGGATCGCGTCGAGTTCGCCGGCGAAGCTCGACACGAGCACGCCGATGCCGCCGAGCCACATCATCGCGACGAAGGTGCCCGTCGCGGTGAAGAACGTCACCTTCGCATGCGACGTCGTCTGCGGCAGGTAGCGCGAGAAGTCGGAGGCGAACGGCGTCCAGGTCATCACGTAGGCGAAGAAGAAGCCGGCGAACGTCAGCCAGCCCGCGAACTCGCCCATGTAGTACGGCGCCTCGGTGTTCACCCCGACCGTGAAGTCGACCTTCTGCATCGAGAGCACGGTGATGACCGCGAAGAGGATGGTGAGCACGACCGTGGCGATCTTGTTGATCAGGTGGATCAGGTTGTGGCCCCAGATCGCGAAGACGGCCTGGATCAGGAAGATCCCGGTGGCCGCGAGCCAGAACGGGATGTCGATCAGCATCCGCAGCGCGATCACCGCGAACACGGTGTTCACGGCGGTCCAGCCGATCGCCGAGATGACGGTCAGCACCGCGATGGGCAC
>JAGQTL010000152.1 GCA_020439035.1 Leucobacter sp.
GGCCCGAACGGTGCGGGCAAGACGACCACGCTGCTCGCCATCTCGGGGCTCATCTCGCGCGCAGAGGGCACCGTGCTGCTGCAGGGCAACGACATCACCCAGCTCTCCCCCACGCAAAAGGCTCAGCGCGGGCTGCAGCACGTGCCCGAGGATCGCTCCCTCTTCCCATCGCTCACGGTCGCCGAGACCCTGAAACTGGTCGAGACGCCCGACGTCGACAGGGAGTGGATCGACGATCTATTCCCCGCGCTCGTGCCGCTCGCGAAGCGCCCAGTCGCCGCGCTCTCGGGCGGTGAGCAGCAGATGCTCACGCTGGCGCGCGCGCTGAGCCTCGGGCCGAGCGTGCTCATGGTCGACGAGATGAGTCTGGGCCTCGCGCCGAAGATCGTCGCGTCGCTGTTCCCGGTGCTTCGCCGTGTGGCGGAGGAGCGCGGGTGCGGTGTCCTGATCGTCGAGCAGCACGTCCACTTGGCGCTCGATGCGGTGGATCGGGCCTATGTGATCGGTGACGGAGAGATCGTCGCCGAGGGCAGCGCGGACGAGATCAAGCCGAAGATCGTGGATCTGATCAACACCTACCTGGGCTGAAACGGCGGGCGACGCGGGGTCGGGTGTCCCGGACCGCGCGCCGGCCCGCCGCGGTTATTCCCGCATCGACACGACAGAGGCCCGAGGCAGGGCAGACGAAGGGGGATCCGACATGGATCTGCAATCACTCGGCACGTTCGACATCCACGCGCATTTCCTGCTGCCGAGCAGCGAACGCGAGGCGCGCGACGTCTGGCAGGCCATGCTGGGCCAGGGCATCTACTTCGCCGCGCCGCACGTCTGGTCGGTTGAACACACGCTGTCGCACATGGACCAGGCCGGCACGGCGATGCAGTTGCTCAGCTATATTCCGTCGCGATTGCGGATGCTGCGCGAAGCGAACGACTACGGCGCCACGGTCGTCGATCAGCATCCTTCGCGCTTCGGGCTGCTGGCGGCGCTGCCGACCGACAATGTGGAGGCCGCGATCGCCGAGGCGAAGCGCGCGCACGAGGAGCTCGGCGCCGATGGCTTCGCGGTGACCGCGAACTACAACGGCACCTATTTGGGTGACCCGTCGCTCCGCCCGCTGTGGGAGCTCCTCGCCTCGTGGGACGCCGTCGTGTTCGTGCACCCCGATGCGCGCAAGCCGGCCGTGCTCGGCCATCCGGTGCCGCTCTACGAGGTGGCCTTCGAGACCGCGCGGGCGGTGTTCGACATGATGTTCCGCGAGGTCTTCAGCGATTACCCGGAAATCACGTTCGTGGTCGCCCACTGCGGTGGGGCATTCCCCGCGCTCACGGGCCGGCTCTCGATGCTCGGCAACGAGTCGTGGGTGCCGCAGGGCATCACTGCCGAATCGGTTGCGCGGCAATCGGAACGCCTGTTCGTCGATACGGCGGCCACGGCGACCCTTCACGCGCTGCAGCCGGCGCTCGCGACGGTCGGCGACGACCACATCGTGTACGGGAGCGACTGGGGGGCGCCGTGCACGACACCCGCCTCGATGGCGGCGAACCGCGACGGACTGTTCAGCTGCGGCGCCCTCGACGAGGCCCAGGCCGAACGCGTACTCGGGAGGGGCTGGGAGCTGTTCCCGGCAGCCGCGGCCCGGCGCCGCGCATCGCTCGGCATGGGGTAAGTGCGGCCGGGGCAGGGCCGCCGCCTGCGCGCCGTACCCGCTCAGCCCTCCAGCGGCGGGGGAGCGAGGTGCGTCGAGA
Organism: Leucobacter sp.; assembly: GCA_020439035.1. Taxonomy (GTDB): domain Bacteria; phylum Actinomycetota; class Actinomycetes; order Actinomycetales; family Microbacteriaceae; genus Leucobacter. Next base: position 1,749 of record JAGQTL010000152.1, read on the forward strand.
CCCCGATGCGGTTCCAGAGGTTGATTGTTCCGATGACGAGGATCACGTCGGCGAGCTCGGCCTCAGAGAAGACCCCGGCGGCCTCCTGCCACGTCGCATCGTCCACGCCCGACGAGATGTGCGTCACCTGTTCCGTCATCGCGAGCGCGGCCCGCTCTCGGGGGGTGAAGAAGTCGGTCTCGTGCCAGGCGCTCACCGCATAGATCTTGCGCGACGGCACGCCGGCCTTCTCGAGGTCGCTCGCGTGGCTGTCGACGCAGAACGCGCAGCCGTTCAGCTGCGATGCGCGGAGCTTGATGAAGTCGATGAGCACGTGATCGAGCCGCTTGTGCAGCACCTTGTCGAGGTCGATGACCGCCTGGTAGCCCTCGGGGGCGTGCTCGCCGACTCTGATGCGTGACATGGTGGCTCCTCACTGTTGGATAACTGGGGATCAACCGATTCCCGAGTGATGCTCGTGAGCCCTGCGTGCGCGGCCGTTCGCACGCGATCGCGCCTGGCCCCGATGCCCGTGGTCGGGGCGAGCGCCCCGTCACACTCCTATTCTATGGCGCGCGGGCACGCCGCCGGCGGGGCCGATCCGCACGCGGAGCGCCGAGCCCCCTCGGCCCGTGGCCCGCATCACGATCCCGTCTCGATCGCCGCCGAGACCCGCCTATGACGAGAAGAGGTGCACCAACGCACAGCCCCGCGGTATAGGGTGGCGACTGGAACGCGCATGCGATCCAAGGAATAGAAGGAAGACAGTCTTGGCTACTGGCACAGTGAAGTGGTTCGACAACGAGAAGGGCTTCGGGTTCATCGCGCCCGACGACGGGTCGCGTGACCTGTTCGCGCACTACAGCGCGATCATCGGCACCGGGCGCCGCACGCTCGAGGACAACCAGCGCGTCGAGTTCGAGGCCGAGGAGGGCCCGAAGGGCCCGCAGGCCGCCGCGATCCGCGCGATCTGAGCGACACGCGAGACGGGTCGGAGGGGTTCCCTCCGGCCCGTTCTCTGTTTTCGGGCCGGCCGCTCGGCCGCATCCGCCGCCGACCGTGCTACTTCCGGCGGAACAGGCCGGTGGCGCCCACGAGCACGGCGCCCCAGGCGAGGCCGCAGATGGCGGAGCAGAGGCTGTTGATCAGCCAGGCGACGATGGCCGGGCCGCCGATCGCGTGCTCGAGCGCGTGCAGCAGGTCGTACGGCCACGGCACGCCGACTTCGGCGAGGTTCACGAGCAGGATGTGCCCGCCGACCCATAGCATGGCCACCACGCCCACGACGCTGAGCGCGCGGAAGACGAGCGGCATCGCCCGCACGAGTCCGTGGCCGATCGTCTGCGCGAACCCTGCGCGCCGCCGCATCATCCAGAGGCCGGCATCGTCCATCTTCACGAGTAGCGCCACCGTGCCGTAGACGCCCGCGGTCATGACGATCGCGACGAGCACGAGGATCGCGAGCCGCGGCAGCCACGAGTCGGCGTCGACGTTCGCGAGCGAGATCAGCATGATCTCGGTGGAGAGCACGAGGTCGGTGCGCACGGCACTCGCCACCATCTGCTTCTCGTCGGTCGGAGTGCGTTCGAGGGCCGGGGCCGCGATCTGCTCGGGCGAGGCCGGGGCGGGATCCTCGTGAGCCGGCTCATCCGCATCGGCATGAGTGATTTCCGCGCCCCCGTGCGCGCCCCGCTTCGCGTGCACCCAGTGCCAGATCTTCTCGGCGCCCTCGTAGGCGAGGTAGCTGCCGCCGATGAGCAGCAGCCACGGGAAGATCCATGGCGCCCAGATGCTCAACGGCATGACGGCGGCGATGATGATCGCCTTGTTCAGGAGCGAGCCGCGGGTGATGCGCCAGATCACGGGCAGCTCGCGCTTCGGGCTGATGCCGTGCACGTACTGCGGGGTCACCGCCGCGTCGTCGATCACGACGCCCGCGGCCTTGGCCGATGCCTTGCCCGCGCCGGCGACCACGTCGTCGATCGATGCCGCCGCGGCCTTCGCGAGCACGGCGATGTCGTCGAGCAGGGCGAAGAAACTGGAGGCCACGTGGCCACTTTAGCGGCTGCGCCGGCGCACCTCCCGGGAGGTCGCACCCGGCCGTGCGTGATTGTCGGATGCGCGCGATAGTGTCGCAGCATGGCGAAGAAGAGCACCGCATACACCTGCACCGAGTGCGGGTGGCAGACCGCGAAATGGGTGGGCCGCTGCGGCGAGTGCCAGCAGTGGGGCACGGTGGTCGAGCGCGCGACGGGCGGCGCGACGCTCGGCAGAACCGTGCAGGCGACGCCGCCGGCAACGGGGCGCGAAGCCCGGCCCATCACCGAGCTGGCCGGCGATGCGGTCGCGCACCGCGCCACGGGCATCGGGGAGCTCGACCGGGTGCTCGGCGGCGGCATCGTGCCGGGGGCCGCCATCCTGTTCTCCGGCGAACCCGGGGTGGGCAAGTCGACGCTGCTGCTCGACGTCGCGGCCCGCATCGCGGGCCTCGGAGCGCGCGTGCTCTACGCGAGCGGCGAGGAATCGACGGGGCAGATCCGCATGCGGGCCGAGCGCACGGGCGCGCTGAAGGAGACGCTGTTCCTCGCGAGCGAGAACGACCTCGGCACGGTGCTCGGGCACATCGACGCGGTCGAACCCGACCTGCTGATCGTCGACTCGGTGCAGACGCTCGCGAGCGATCAGGTCGAGGGCGGCGCGGGCGGCCCGGCGCAGGTGCGCGAGGTGGCGAGCGCGCTCATCCGCGTGGCGAAGAGCCGGGGGATGCCCGTGGTGCTCGTGGGCCACGTGACGAAGGACGGCTCGGTCGCCGGCCCCCGGCTGCTCGAGCATCTGGTCGATGTGGTCTGCCACTTCGAGGGCGATCGGCAGACCGCCCTGCGGTTCCTGCGCTCGCTCAAGAATCGGTTCGGCCCGACCGACGAGATCGGGTGCTTCGAGATGACGGGAGCGGGCATCGCGGAGGTGCCGGATCCGTCGGGCCTCTTCCTCAGCCGCAGCGCCGAGCCGGTCAGCGGCACGTGCACGACCGTTGCGATGGAGGGCCGCCGCGCGCTGCCGGTCGAGGTGCAGGCGCTCGTCGCCTCGAGTGCCACGCCGAACCCGCGGCGGGTCACGAGCGGCGTCGACTCGGCGCGCGTCGCGATGATCCTCGCGGTGCTCGAACGCCGTGCCGGTGCCCGGCTGCACGACAAAGACGTCTACGTCTCGACCGTGGGCGGTGTGCGCCTCACCGAGCCCGCCGCGGATCTGGCGATCGCGCTCGCCGTGCTCTCGGCGATCGCGGATCGCCCGCTGCCGCACGACCTCGCAGCCGTGGGCGAGCTGAGCCTCGCTGGCGAGATCCGCCCCGTGGTCGGCGGGGCCCAGCGCGCGGGTGAGGCCGGCCGCCTCGGCTACCGGACGCTGATCGATGCCGAGGCCGGCAGCCTGCGCCGCGCGAAGGAGCTCGCGCTGGTCGACGGCGCCGCGGAACCGTCGCCGGTCGCAGCGGGGTAGAATCGAGGCTTGTGAGCAAGAACATCGTAGACGTCGCACTCATCGGCGGCGGCATCATGAGCGCCACGCTCGGCACCCTGATCAAGCAGGTTCAGCCCGACTGGTCGATCCAGATCATCGAGTCGCGCGGAGACGTGGCCACCGAGTCGAGCAATGCCTGGAACAACGCGGGTACGGGCCACGCGGCGCTGTGCGAGCTCAACTACATGCCCGAGGGCGCCGATGGCAGCCTGAGCTCGGCGAAGGCCATCGAGATCAACGAGCAGTTCCAGCTCTCGCGCCAGTGGTGGGCGTCGCTCGTGCGCGAGGGCGTGCTGGGCGATCCCTCGACGTTCATCAACGCGACGCCGCACATGACGTTCGTGCGCGGCGAGCAGAACGTCGAGTACCTGCGCCGCAGGCATGAACTGCTGAAGACCGAGCCGCTGTTCTCCGACATGGAGTTCAGCGAGGACCCCATGCAGATCGCCGAATGGGCGCCGCTCCTCATCGAGCGGCGCGCACGGGATGAGCGGTTCGCGGCCACGCGTTCTATGAGCGGCACCGACGTCGATTTCGGCTCGGTCACGCGCCAGCTGATTGCGGGTCTCGTCGCGCAGGGCGCCACGCTGCAGCTCGGCCGCAAGGCCACCGGCATCCGCCGTCGGCCCGATGGCAACTGGGACATCTCGGTCACCTCGGGCATCGGATACGGCACGTCGCACGTGCACGCGCGCTTCGTGTTCGTCGGCGCCGGAGGCGGCGCGCTCCACCTGCTGCAGTCGTCGGGCATTCCCGAGATCCGCGGCTACGGCGGCTTCCCGATCAGCGGCAAATTCCTGCGCTGCGACAACCCCGAGGTGGTCGAGCACCATCGCGCCAAGGTCTACGGGAAGGCCGCCGTGGGCGCCCCGCCGATGTCGGTGCCCCACCTCGACACCCGCGTGGTCGACGGGAAGACGAGTCTGCTCTTCGGCCCGTACGCCGGTTTCAGCCCGAACTTCTTGAAGCACGGCTCGTGGTGGGATCTGCCCGGCTCCGTGCGCCCGCACAACCTCCGCCCGATGCTCAAGGTCGGCGTCACGCAGTTCGACCTCGAGAAGTACCTGATCGGCGAAGTGCTGGCGAGTCGCGAGAAGCAGCTCGCCTCGCTGCGCGAATACATGCCGTCGGCCAAGGCCGAGGACTGGCGCATGATCACGGCGGGCCAGCGCGTGCAGGTGATGAAGAACGATCCCGAGAAGGGCGGCATCCTGCAGTTCGGCACCGAGGTCATCACGAGCGCGGACGGCTCGATCTCCGGCCTCCTCGGCGCCTCGCCCGGCGCCTCGACGGCCGTGCACGCCATGCTGAACGTGATGCAGCGCTGCTTCCCCGACCAGTTCGCCAACGGCTGGCGCGACGAGGTGATCAAGCGGATCCCGGCATACGCCGCAGGCCTGAACGGCAACCCGAAAGCGGCCGCGGCGTCGCTCGCCGAGACCGCCGAGGTGCTCGGTCTGCGCCCGGCGCAGGCCGCGCAGATCGCCGCATAGCGGGGCGCGCAGCGCATCGCGGCTCACGTGAAACTCCTCTCCGCCGCGCTTCTCGCGGCGTGCGCGCTCGGCATGGCCGGCTGCACCGCACCCGCCGCGCTCACGGCCGACGATGAGCGCGCGCTCGCCGAACTCGCGGTGGTCGCGCCGGCCGGCTCGGAGGTCGAGGGTGCGGTCGGCCACGTGGAGTGCTGGCAGCCCTCGGCGAGCATGCTCGATGAGCGCAGCTTCCGCGTGCTCTGCCGTGTGCACTACGAGCTTGCCGGAGAGGCGCGGTACCGCGACATGATCTGCATCGGGGTGCTCGCCGAGGAGCCCGTGACCGACCACTGCTACCGCTGGGCCTACTACACCGACATGCCGGCATTCGACGACCGCCCCGCGGTGCCCGCGGTGCCCGCGGCCCCTGCCGCCCCTGGCGCGGTGGACCACGGCGCGGAGTGATCCGCGGCTCCTTGGTCCACTGAACTCGAGTGGGCCAAGATGGGAGCATCTCCGGTCGATCGACCCGCGGCCGGTGTCGAGAGGATCGATCATGGCACCCACCCGTTCATCGCAGACGCCCGTGCGCGCTGCACTCGCGCTCGCGCTCGCCGCGGGACTGCTGCTCACCGTCGGGTGCTCCGGTCGCGGCGACGCCGCGGCCGACGGATCCGGTGACGGCGGCACGGGGACCGGCGCGACCGTGAAGACGATGGCGATCGTGACGCCGGAGAAGGAGTCGGATTACGGCTGGAACCAGCAGGGCATCCGGGCCGCCCAGGCGGCTGCGGACGAGCTCGGCATCACGCTCGACGAGCACACGAATGTGGGCTACGACAACACAGAGACCATCCTGAGCCAGGTGGCCGAGGGCGGTGCCGACTTCATCATCGCCCACGCGAGCGGCTTCAACACGGCGGGCCAGCGCGTCGCCGTGCAGACCGGCGTGCCGACCCTCGTCGTCGACTTCGATCAGAACGAGCCCGGCAAGGTCGGCACGGTCATCACGCAGGCGCAGGAGGGCGCCTACCTCGCCGGTATCGCCGCGGCGATGACCACCGAGACGAAGACCGTCGGCATCGTGGCGTCGGCCGAGACGCTCAACTGGTACCTGATGGCCGGCGGGTTCGCGCAGGGCGTGCACCGCGTCGACCCGTCGATCAAGATCGTGATCGCCTATGTCGGGCCGGCGGCCTACGGCGATTCGGCCGGTGGCACGCGCGTGGCGAAGCAGGTGATCGCGGCCGGCGCGGACGTGATCCTGGGGATGGGCGACGGCGCGACGATCGGCTACCTGCAGGCCATCGAATCGGCGAAGGCCGATCATCCGATCTCGTACATCGCGACCATCGGCGACGTGACCGAGATCGTCGACAACCCCGACATCGTGCTCACCTCCGTGCTGTGGAACTACACGGATACGTACGTGCAGGCGGTGAAGGACATCGAGGACGGAACGTTCGGCACGAAGACGTACGAGCTCACCGTCGCGAACGGCGGCCTGAGTCTGCAGCGCAGCCCGCGACTGAGCGAGGAGATCCTCGCCGAGGTCGACGAGGCGACGGCTGAGATAGCGCACGGCAGCGTGACCGTCGAGCGTGCGACCGACAAGGAGAGCGTGCAGGCGCTGATCGACGCCGACGGCGAGTAGGGGAGTACGCGGACGTGCGCGAGACCCCGGCTGCGGGCGCCGACGCGCCGTCGGGCTCGCGCGGGGCTGCGACGGGCGCGGGCCCGACGGCGCTCGTGCGATTGGATGCCGTGACCAAACGGTTCCCGGGGGTGCTGGCGGCCGACGCGATCTCGCTCGAGCTGAAGCGCGGGGAGGTCCACTGCCTGCTCGGCGAGAACGGAGCGGGGAAGTCGACCCTGATCGGCATGCTCGCGGGGCTGCAGCAGCCCGACGCCGGTCGCATCGAGATCGATGGCGCGCCGGTCGTGCTTCGCTCACCGCACGTCGCGCTCGCGCACGGCATCGGCGTCGTGCACCAGCACTCCGTGCTCGTACCCACGATGACCGTACGCGAGAACTTGATGCTCGGCGCGGGCGGCTCCCTCTGGCTCGATCGGCAGGCCGCGGCGGCGCGGCTCGCGGAACTCGGCGAAGTGCTCGGCGGCGCGATCGATCCCGAGGCCCCCATGAGCTCGCTCGGCTTCGGGCAGCGTCAGCAGCTCGAGATCGAGATGGCCCTGCGCCGCGGATCTCGGGTGCTCGTGCTCGACGAGCCGACTTCGATGCTGCCTCCCCAGGCCGTGGCGCGGCTGCTCGACCGCGTGCGCGGGCTCGCGGACGAGGGGCTCGCGGTGCTCCTCGTCACCCACAAACTCCGCGAGGCGCTCGCGATCGCCGATGCGGTGACCGTGCTGCGCCGGGGGCGAGTGACCGAGAGCCTGGCCGCGGCGGATCTCGCGGGTGCGGGGGAGGCGCAGGCTGCGGATCGACTCCTCGCCGCGATGTTCGGCTCAGAGGCCCGCGACGCCGCTGCCCCGGCCACCCCCGGTAAGGCCCCGGCCGGCCCCGGCGGCTCCCCGGTCGGCCCCGGCGACGCCCCGTTCTCCGACGACCCCGCCCCGGTGCTGAGCGTCGAGCACCTGAGCACCGGCCCCGGCACCGGGGGGACGCCCGTGAACGATGTCTCGTTCGACGTGCGCCGCGGTGAGATCGTCGGCATCGCCGGCATCGACGGGCACGGCCAGCGGCACCTCGCCGAGGCGATCGCCGGGCAGCGCCCCGCGGCGCACGGCAGGATCCTGCTCGCGGGCACCGATACCGGTGCGGATCCCGGTCCGGGAGCCGGCGACGCGACCGACCTCACTCACCTGCCGGTGCGGGAACGCCGCAGGCTCGGCATCCGCTATGTCACCGATGACCGCCTGCACGAGGGCATCGTCGGCAGCCTCAGCGTGGCCGTGAATCTCGTGCTGAAGCAGATCGGCGAGCGGCCGTTCTGGCGGCGCGGCCGCATGGACCGCCGTGCGGTCGACGACCGCGCGCACCGCGCGATCGACGAATACGGGATCAGCGCGCCGTCACCCGCGACACGTGCGGGCACCCTCTCGGGCGGCAACATCCAGAAGCTGCTGCTCGCTCGTGAGCTCGCCGACGAGCCCCGCGCGATCGTGCTCGACAAGCCCACGTACGGCCTCGACCTGAAGACCGTCGACCACGTGCGGGCGTCCCTGCGCGGCTTCGCGGCGGCGGGCGGGGCGGTGCTGCTCATCTCGACCGACCTCGACGAACTCACCGCGATGTGCGGGCGCATCCTCGTGCTCTCGGGCGGCCGCCTCGTTGGCGAGATGCCCAACACGGGCGGTCGGGCGGCCGAGCGCGTGGGCGAGCTGATGGTCGCGGGGCCGGCATGAGCCGCGCGCTTGAGACCCTCATCCGCACGATCGCCCCGATCGTGCTCGCGCTCGTGGTCGGCGGGCTCGTCATCCTGGCGCTCGGGGTCGATCCGCTCGCCTTCTACGGCGACGTGCTCGCCTACGGCGTCGCGGGCAACGGCTGGCAGCAGACGCTGATCGCGATGGGGCCGCTGCTCCTCGTCGCGCTCGGGCTCATCATCGCCTTCCGTGCGCAGCTGTGGAACCTCGGCTACGGGGGAGCGTACGTGCTGGCCGCGGCGGTCGTCGCCGGCGTCGCACCGGACGTCCTGGGCGCGCTGCCTTTCGCGCTCGGCGTGCTGGCGCTCCTGGCGCTCGCGTTCTCGATCGGCGCCGCGCTGGCGGTGCTGCCCGCCGTGCTGAAGGCGAGGTACGGCACGACCGAGATCATCACGAGCCTCATGGTCTCGTTCGTGGCGATCGGCGCGGCGAATCTGCTCGTGAAGGGGCCGCTGCGCGACACGTCCGTGACCCTGCCGCAGACCCGCGTGCTCGACGTCGGCCTCATGCTGCCGTTCATCCCCGGCACGCGCGTGCACGTCGGCGTTGTGCTCGCGCTCGTGCTCGCGATCCTCTGCCATCTCGTGCTCACCCGCACGGCGTTCGGCCTGAGGATCGACGTGCTCGGGGCGAGCCCGAAGGCCGCGGAGCACGCCGGCATCCGCGTCAAGCGGCTGATCGTGATCGTCATGCTGCTCTCGAGCGGCATGATCGCGCTCGGCGCAGCCGTCGACATGCTCGGGCTCTGGGGGTACATGCGCGCCGATTGGAACCCCGGGTACGGCGACAAGATCCTGCCGTTCGTGTTCCTCGCGCGTCAGAACCCGCTCGGCGTCATCCCGCTCGTCGCGTTCTACGCGATGCTCGCGACCGGCGGCACCTTGGCCGCGCAACAGGTCGGGCTGTCGGTTGATTTCCTGCTCGTGATCGTGGCGCTGATCCTCTTCTTCATGACCGCCATCGAGGCGCTCGGCACGCGGCGTGAGCTCGGGCGATCGTACCTGCCGGATGGCGCGCTGCGGCGGATCGTGCGGGGAGGCGGATCGGCATGACCGGGATCCTCAGCGAGGCCGCGCTCACCGCACTGCTCGTCGCGGTGCTCGCGAGCGCGCTGCCGCTGCTGCTCGCCGCGGTGGGCGAAACCGTGAGCGAGCAGGCGGGGGTGCTCGGGCTCGGCCTCGAAGGCGTGCTGCTCGTCGGCGGCTACACGAGCTTCGCCGTCGTGCACGTGACCGGCGGCCTGTGGCTTGGTTTTCTGTGCGGCGCCGTCGCGGGTGCGCTCCTCTCGCTGGTGCTCGTGGTGCTCTCGGTGCGGCTCGGGGTGAACCAGATCGTCGTCGGGATCGGGATCGCGCTGCTCGGGACCGGCATCAGCAGCATGCTGTACGAGGCGAGCTTCGCGGACACGAAGCCGCGCCTCGGGGCTCCGGAGGCGTGGGTGCTGCATCCGCTCTCCGAGATTCCCGTGATCGGGCCCGCACTCTTCGCCCAACCGGGCATGTTCACGGTCTCGTTCGTGATCGCCGCGCTCGTCTCCCTGTGGCTGTATCGCACGGTGCCCGGCCTGCGGCTGCGCGCGGCCGGGCAGCGGCCCGCATCGCTCGATGCGATCGGGGGCAGCGTCGGGCGCAGCCGCTCGGTCGCGGTGCTGTTCGCGGGGGCGATGGGGGGTCTCGGCGGTGCCTACCTGGCGCTCGTCTCGGCCGGCACGTTCACCCCCGGAATGACGCACGGCCTCGGCTTCCTCGCCATCGTCGTCGCGATGCTCGGGCGGGGGCGCGTGCTGCGCGTGGTGCTGATCTCGCTCGTCTACGGGGTCTTCGTCGCGGGCGGCACGGCGTTGCAGCTGGCCGACTTCGCCCTGCCGAACGATCTGGTGGCGATCCTGCCGTTCATCGCCGTGCTGATCGTGCTGACCTTCTTCGGCCGCCGGGCCGCGCTGCCGCCCGCGCTCGCCGTGCCGTATGTTCGCGGGGCCCGGTAGAGACTCGACTCGTTCGGTGGGTTGGGGTCACTCCGACCGGTAAACGTGTTCCGAGTGGTCGGGTTGATGCCGACTGCCGGTGCCTATTCGGGCGGGCGGGCTTCGTTCGTTCGGGCGGGCGGGTATGCGCGGGCAGTTGGCCATGCTCTGGCCGCGAGTTGTGTTCGGACTGCCCGGATGACTCGGGTTCCGGGCCGGCTCAGGTGGCCGGGCTCTGCGCGAGCAGCTCTTCGAGGAAGTCCGCGGTGTCCTCCCACCCCGCGACGGCGTGGCACGGCACCCCGAGCGCCTTGACCGGGTAGTCGTTGCCGTCGGGGTCGAGCCGGTCGCCGACGAACAGCATGCGGTCGAGTGGAATGCCGGTCTGCTCGGCGAGCTTCTTCATGCCGTAGGCCTTGTCGATGCCGCGGCGCGTGATGTCGACGGAGGTGGATCCGCCGCTGCGCACCTCGAGCTCGGGCAGCCGCTCGGCGACGGCCGCGCGCAGGGTGTTCTTCTTCGTGCCATCCGGGTCCCAGGCCTGCTTCGCGGCGACCGGGGCGCTCTGACCGAGGGCCGAGAAGGTGATCTGCGAGCCGCGATCCTCGAGCACATCGCCCCAGACCTGCGTGCCGGCGTTCGCCGGCTCCCAGTACCCCAGGCGCTCGGCCTCTTCGCGCAGGGCGGTAAGAGCCGCATCGCGCTCGGCCCGGCTCAGGTGCTCGCGGTAGACGGTGTGCCAGGCCCCCGCCTCGCGCCGCTCGTACCGAGTGCCGCAGGTGGGCAGGAGGTGCAGGTGCCGGAGCGCTGCTTCGTCGAGGCCCGCGCGCTCGAGCCGATCGACCAGCTGCATCTCGAACTGCTCGAAGTTGCCGCCCGAGATCACGGCGACCGTCGTGCGGTCGAGCAGACGGGCGAACACCTCGAGCATCCGCGGTTCGACGGGCGACTTCGACGGCGCGAGCGTGTCGTCGAGGTCGAAGGCGATG
>JAGQTL010000153.1 GCA_020439035.1 Leucobacter sp.
GCCGATGGCCTGGACGAGCTTCCCGGTGACCAGGTCTCCCGGGTCGGAGAGCGCCGCGAGCGTCATGCGCGCGATCATGTCTTCCGTGTAGTCAGTCACCGTCGCCTCCTGAACCGTGTCGCTGTCAGAGGGCAGGTGCACCGGGCAGGCATGACGAAGCGGGCGGAACCGCAAGACCTGGGGTAGGGTCTGCCGGTTCCGCCCGCTCAGTGGGGGTGTCTAGTCGTTCATGAGTTCTTCGATACCTTCGTCCTCCTCTCCGACGTAGCCGCCATGCTCTCGGCAGAGCGCGAGCCGGCGCCCGAACCACAGCGTGAACCCGGCCACGAGAAGCGCAACGGCACCGCCTGCGGCGATGAGCCACGGGAACCCGGACCCGCCGGTGACCGCGAGCTCAGGCGGGAGCTTCGGCAGATCCGGCGTCTCAGGCGTTGGCGGTGCTTTCGGCGGGGTGCCGGTCACGACCGTGGTCTCGCCCGGCGCACCGCAGCGCCCTTCCGCGAGCACCTTCCCATCCTTCCCGTAGAGGGTCTCGACCCAGTAGACGTGCCCGGCCCGGTCTACGCTCGTCTTCCCGGAACGGTAGATGCCAGCCTGGGTGACGGGGATCTTCTCGGAGGTGAAGAACGGCGTCTCGCACACCGGCTCAGCCTCGGGATCGTGGGGACCGTAGGCGCGGAACACGAGATACGCGCCGTCGGGGATCTTCGATCCCTGCACGAGCGCGGCATCGTCGAACTCCTCGCCGACGCCCGCGGCCGGGGTCGCCTGCGTGATGACCGACAGCGGCTGCTTGTCGTCGGGAACGTAGAACCGCTCCCAGATGTCAGCCGGGGAACTCTTGAAGGGCTTCACCCGGTCGTCGCCCGCGAAGGTGGTCACCACGACGTAGTAGCCGGGCTCCTCGGGTTGGACGCGATCTTCGTCGGTGTAGCCGATGTCGTAAACGCCGTTCTTCGCCGGCGTGCTGATCGTCGTCAGCACCGGCGCATTCTCGAGGTCGAGATCGTCCGTGAGTTCCGCGTCGGTCTTGAACGGCCCGTAGACCGTGTGCGTGAGCTCATTCGTATCGGGGTCCCAGTAGCCGTCGCCCTCGAAATCGGGGTGATTGTCGGGGAACCCAGTCACGGTGATGCGGTCGAACGCTCGGCCTCCGGCGTGCACGTTGTACTCTCGCACCTCGGAGGTGATCGTCAGCGGCCAGCGCACCGAGTGCGACTCGATGTTGATGCCGTAGTCGTCCTGCCAATCGGAAGCGATGTAGGGGCGCACCCACTCGGGCTGCGACGCCTTCTTCACCTGCCACACCCAGGTCACGAAGCCCGCATCCGGGAGGATCACCTCGGGCGACTCGTAGGTGCCCGGCCCGGTCGCGGTGACCTGCACCGTACCGATCGGCACCGCACCCGCCGGGATCGCGGCCCCCTGCACGGGCGGCAGGGTGCCGGGCACCTGGTAGGCGGTGCCCTCGAAGACCACCGGGATCAGCGCGCCGTTGTGCTTCAGCCACCGGCCGTTGCTCGACTCGACCGTGATGGTGTCGGTCACGGCATCGCCGGGCTTCACGAGCCGGCCATTTGCCTTCGATACTGCTTCGGGCTGGAACGGGGTGATCGAGGTTTCTGCGATCCGGCCGAAGCGATCAGTGAAGGAATCGGTGAGGTACTTCGCGTTGCCGCCCTGCTGCTGCTTGTCGATCTTCCACACCCACGTGTAGAAGCCCGACTCCGGGGCGGTGAGGGTGCCGGGCGAGACGTAGCTGCCGGGATGGGTGAGCGTCAGCGTGTCGGTGCCGAGTACGGGTGCGCCCTGCGGGGGCGCGTTCGCTTCGGCAGGCTGCGCATCGAACGGCCCGTACAGGGTGCCCTCTGCGAGCACCTCGACGGGGTTGCCGTTCACCTTGATCCAGGAGTGCTTCGTCACCGACACGGCGAGCTTGTCGGTGAACACGTCGCCGGCCTGGACGAACTTTGCCGAGACGACCGTCTCGATGACCGGCTGGAAGTCCAGATCGATGACCGGAGACTTCGCTGTTGTCAACAGCGGTTCGAAGGAAGCGGCCGCGAGAATGCGCTGCTCGCCGGGCGTGTAGAAGAGATCGACGCCCGCCCCGTACCCGATCGCGGGAGCCTGCATGGCAGCCGCGATCTGGTAGTCGGGGGCAGACTCGGGCGGGGTGCCGACGACCTGATGCGTGCCCGCGCCGAGCGTCGCGGTGGCCGACCCGTTCGCGAAGGTGGCATTGGTGAGCGTCACCGTGCCCGTCGCAGACGCCGGGTTCGTGCTGACCGTGAGCTGCCCCTGGTACTGGTCGCTCATGCTGATCGACAGCGACACCGACGGGTTCGCGACCGCGTTCGCCGCCGCAGCGTCGCGCATCGCGCCCAGGTTCGCGAGCACGGTGCCCTGCGCGCCTGCCGGTACGCGGGTGATGAAGTGGGCATCCCCGCCACGGTCGGCGTAGTTGCCGTGGTCGGCGACGTCCCACACGTACATCTGCACTGCAGCCGTCACGCTCGGGTCCTGTGACTCGCCCCAGCGGCCCATGACGTAGTTGAGACGAGCCAGCTCGGTCGAGGTGAGGCTGTCGAGCGTGGTCTTCAACTCCGGGTGCTGCGTGTTGCCCCAGGGTGGGAGCGCGTCGAGGTCCATGCAGTACGCCTGCCGGCCGTGCGAAGAGAACGAGCCCAACCACAGCGACTCGTTGCCGTAGCCGACACCGAGGGTCGCCGCCTGCGCCGGCGGGGCAGGGAAGAAGGTGAGGCCGCTGAGCAGCAGCACTAGCAGCGTGAGTGCCGCAGCGACCCGGCCCGCAAGGCTGCCGGGTGGCCTCGCGGTACTGGGGGTGTGGAGAACGGTGGACATGCGAAGGACTCCTGACGCTCGGAAACGGGATGCGACCTCCGCCGGAGAGCGGTGGCCGACAGTCAGGTGCACGCGCGCCATCACGCAATGAAGGCTTGACAGAGTTCAAGTGCGGTCGTTTAGGGTGGCCACATGCCGATCACAGTTCCCGACGATGACGCCTACCGCACTTGCGACGTGTGCGGTGGCGACGCTCCGCCGGAGCACTTCGACGGCACCGGGCAACTCCGGCTTGCGTTTGTCTGCCCCGAGCATGGAGTGCAGAGCATTGTCTCCCCGTTTGAACAGCACCATCCTCCGCATGACGCCGGCTAGCTCCTACGCCTCCAGTTGCGGAAGCGAAGGATGCGGTGGAAACGTCGTATTCGCCGCAATTCCACCCACATTGGACTCTAGAAAGCCGGCTTTAGACGGGCTTTCATCACCCAGGAGAAGCTGCATGTTAGACAATATGGAGGATCTGACTCCGCCCACCGAGTCGGCGATCGAACCAGACCTCACGAGCCTCTAGACGCCTTGCGTTGAATAGATCAGCACCGCTCCAAGTTGGTATGTTGCTGTACGCGCGCGGCGGACTCAACTGTGTGTTGCCTCGTGGTTCCCAAAGAACATGGCGGCGGGGTTAGAATCCACACTCAGCGGGTGCTGCACGAGCACATCGAGTTGCTCAGCGGATACGGATAGGGTGCCGATGGAAGCATCCCAAAACGATAGTTCCTTCGGATGCACCTGCGGGAGCGCGCCGAAGTCGACCTCCCTGGCGTCGGGCCACAGGCGCGCCGCACGCCCGGCATCTACCTGAGCGTGGTCAATCGGCCACCCTGGGTGCCATACGATGGTGACGTTTACGCCAGTGGATCCGAAGGACCGGCTCATGAAGTTGCGGTCTTCCCGATCCACGACCAGCCGCGGCAGCACGATGTGCTGCTTCTTCGGGGGTTCCGCGTCCTCGCCGCGAAGATCCCTCCTCGTAACGAACACGGAGAACTCAGTCGGTGGTGCGCTTCCGGTGCGCATCCAGTCCAGCCACTCCGCGCGGACGGTCGAGAGCTGCGGCAGATCCTGGTCGCGCTGCAGTCCCGGATGATCATGTTCGGCGGCAGGGTGCGCTGACAGCAGCCCGACCTTAAGCAGCCACCGAGCAAGAGCGGCGCACTCGTCGGCGGACAGGATGAGTTTGTTAGGCGAGTCCCGGAGTGCAAGCAGCCGCCGGACAACAGGTTTCGCTGGCTTCTCGATCGTCGTGTCCAAGACGGTGTTGCACCCCTCACACGCCGGAACGTGAACCCCGAGAAGGGCATCTGAGGTATGCGGGGTCACGTTGTCACGCTTCGTGTACGGAGCACCCGCACGAGACGTCGTGAAGGGCCCCTGCCCGTGGAACTCACTGATGAACCAACTCGGCCAGACATGCTCCCCCACCCCGAAGCTGGGGTTGGGACAGAACACGCACGCCTGGCTAGGAAATCTATTGCCCATAGTGGCAACAATACGGTGGCGCTTCTTGACATCCGAAAGCCTGCTCTCCCGTGCCTGGGAGCGGACCGTCTGCGATACTGGGCCCATGCATGGTGAGATCACGTGGATGGAGCCGCGAACGGTGCCGCAGCGTGACGGTAAGGGCCCACTCTTCGATGCCGATGATCGGTTCAACGCGACATGGTGGCGGCGGAATGCAAGCTTCGGGCCGCCCGAGCACCAGTGGCGCTCTTACGTCTTGCAAGGCGAGGAGGTCGCACGCATGCTCCTCGCCCGTCGGTTCTGCAGTCATCTCCCAGAAGTCACAACGCCTGCCGTCATGATCTGGAACTTCGAGGTGCGCGTAGACTTACGCTGCAGTGGCGACCACATCGGCACTCGAATTGTTGAACAATTCTTCGATGAGTTTGCTGATGAAGAGATCTACATTGGCCCGACATCTGAGTCGATGTCGTTCTGGACGAGATTCGGTTGGCCAATGTGCGAATGCGATAGCTGCGGGGGCCGAGACTTCATCGTTCGCCGCCCCTGAACTCGCCTAACGGCTGAGACGTCGATCACTGGTCACAAACTATTCCGACACGGGTGCTGAGACCTTACCGCGCATCAGTCAGCGATAGGGAATCTCGGAAATGTCAATTTCTACGTCCCTGTAGCCGTTCGCGTCAAGCAGCGACCGGAGGGAGCGCTGCTCACGTTCGGACCCTCGGTGTGAAGGGCCAAGCGTGATCCGGCGGATCGGCAATCGAATCGGAGTCAGGACGGTCTCGCCGTCGGCTGCCTCGGTCTCGTCCATTGCGGCGAGTTCAACATATGGCGTCAGCCCGAAGGGGCCGCTCCGGTACTTCACGAACTTCCAGTCGGGATCTGCGGATACGATGATCCGCACTTCCTTCTCGTCCGAGAACGCATCGTCCTTCTCAAGGTTGGGTCTGTTGTCGGGGTCCACGTAAGTCAAGTCGACGTAGATCTTGGAAGGGTTCTGCTTTCTGTCGAGCAAGAATCGAGCGTCGCGTCGGATCTTCTCCACGTGATCCTCGACTCCGTCCCGAGAGACGTAGTTGACCCTCTTCCAATTGCCGCCGCGGCTCATCGGTTGATCCGGGTTGTAAGCCAGGAAGCGCTGGCCGTCTTCCGTTTCCTCGATCAGGTCCTCGTAGTATCCCTTCGGCGGATAGGGATGCTCGTCTTCCTCACGTTGAAGGACCGGGCGCAGCCGCACACGGGGATCGAGACCGATGGAAAACGCGCCGTTGCGCCCGTAGTTTCGCCACAGGGTCAGGAGATCGCCATTCTCCGACGCAGAAACCAGGAAGTTCTGCTGCACGTCTCGGAGCCCGGAATCGGAACCGTATCTCGGGTCGAGAAGTTCCTGTTCTTCGGTCGAGAAGCTCTCCCGAATGCGCTGATAGGCGCCTTTCATCGCCAGTTGATGCGTAATCATCTCGTTCGTGTCATTCATGTATGCCGCTGAACTGGCGCGCAGCCGATGCGTCATCAAGATGCTGATGAGAGCTGAGGTGTCCGTGTAGTGCCAGATAGGATCGGACAGAGGCTCGGGCTCGCTATTCGACATATAGCGAACGTATCATCGGGTAGTTCAGGTCGCTGCTTGAATGCATTTTCAGAGCATCCGTGCGCGGGTGTCGAAGAGTTCCAGTTCGGCCGGGTGGAGCTGGTGCTGTACCACGAAACTGCGATCTTTGATCTTCCAGAGGCCTTGCCCGATGCCGAGTCCTGGGAGCAGGGATCGTTCGGTGCCGGTGAGGCCGAGCGTCTGTGCGGTGACGCCAAGCTGGTCGGATTCCTGTCGGTAGACGATGCGGGTTTCCGCGTTCGCGAGGAGCGACGAGGCGAGGCCCCGCATTCGTGATCCCTGGTCGCCGACGTTCTCAAGGTCCGAGAGCTTGTGGAAGACTAGCAGGT
This sequence comes from Leucobacter sp., assembly GCA_020439035.1. GTDB lineage: Bacteria > Actinomycetota > Actinomycetes > Actinomycetales > Microbacteriaceae > Leucobacter. The sequence goes on from JAGQTL010000153.1 coordinate 6,271, forward strand.
TCGCAAGCCCGTAGTGCCTGGCGAGCCGCCATTGCGCATCCATGCGGGCGAGAAGGCTCGGGTAGGACATGAGGCGCCAGGCCTCGTCATAAACGACGAAGCGCTGCCCGCCGGCTGGGTCTTGGAGCGCGGCTTCCATCCACGCCGCCGCGCAGGTCATCAGCACGGCGAGCAGCGCCGAGTTCTCGGCCACTCTTGAGAGGTCGAGCGAGAGCATCGGGAGGGTGGGGTCGAACTTCTCGGTGCTGGGACCGTCGAATATGCCCGAGAGATCGCCGGCGACGAGCCTGCGGAGTGCGTGCCCGACCATGCGGCCGTCTTCGGCGAGCCGACCGTCGGGGTCATCGGCTTTCGCGGGTGCGAGGATGCGGTCGACGACCATCGGCAGGATCGGCACTTCCGCGCAGCGCACCGCATCGGCGAGGGCAACGTCGATCGCCGTGTGCTCCACGGGCGTCAGGCGGCGGTCGAGCACGGTCTCCGCGAGCGCCCCGATGAGATCCCTGCGGCGTGCTGCGACTTGCGCCGCCCAGTCTTCATCCGGGATGCCGACCGTACGGTAGCCCTCGTCCAGGGGGTTCAGCCGGGCCGGGAGTGACGGGCCGAGCACGATGGCGCGGCCGCCGACAGCGCGAGCGACGGAAGTGTGCTCGCCTTTCGGGTCTCCGGGGATGTAGACGCGGCGCCCGAACGGGAGCGCCCGAGTGTAGAGGCTCTTGGCGAGCGAGGACTTCCCGGAGCCGACGATGCCGGCGAGGATCATGTTCGGGGCGGTGATGACCCCTTGCTTGTAGAGCTGCCACGGGTCGTAGACGAAGGAGCCGCCCGAGTAGAGGTCTTGCCCGATGAAGGTTCCGGCTGAGCCGAGCCCGCCTTCCGCGAGGAACGGGTAGTGCCCCGACAGCGTGGCAGAGGTGTCCTGGTGGCACGGGAGCCGGAACCGGCCCGGCGTGCGCAACGCTGCGAGCCCGTCTTCGCCGGCCCTCGGCAGGTAGCGGGTGGCGCGGCGAGCGTCGCGTTCCTCGTCTGCTTGGGCTCGGGCGGCGGCGATAGCTGCGGCTCTCGCTTCGGTTTGAAGGCGGGCTGCGGCTTGCGTGCGGGCGCGGCGGTGCTTGCGCAGTTCACCTTCCGGGCCGACGAGCACCGATGTATGGAGTCGGCCGGGCTCGGCCTCGACTGGTTCGTGGCTCATCGTCTGAGGCCCCGCGCGGCTGGGTGGTTCACGTAGTTTTGTCGGTTGATCGTCGGGGTGCCGAGACGTTCCCGTCGAGCCTGCCGTGAATGCGCAGCAGCACCGTCGCGCTCGGGGGTGCCGACTGGTGCGGCGTGACGGGGGTCTGCGATGCCGAGCAGGACGGGGCTGGGAAGGCTGTCTTCGGTACGGTAGAGGGCGACGTGTCGATGGTCATGGTTGTAGACCAGGGTGTAAGCGTCGAGCGTAGTCACGCGGTCGAGCTGCGCGATGGGCGCTGAGTCATAGACGTATCCGTTCTCGAGCGCGGCTTCGACAGTTTCGTCGCCGAAGTCGTAACCCGCGAGCTCCTGGATCACGGCATCCGCGCCCCCAGCTTCGATCAGCTCGAGCGCATGATCGGCTTCACCGCCCTGCAGGAACACCACGTTGATTAGCCGCGAAGGGGCTTCGCCCGTCTGCACCGTGGGCTGCCAGGCGATCCGGCCGGCCGCCGCCATGCCTGCGTCGAGCCGCCGCTCTGCCTCGCCGATGAAGGCGGCGGCCTGGCGAAGCTCTGCCGCTGCGGTGAGCACATCCTGGGTACCGGCGGCACGATCCCAGGCGTCATTCGCTGCGAGCCCTCGGGCGTCGGTGTGGCCTTTCGCGAACTGGCCGAGCACCTGTTCGAGGGATCGCACCGCGCCGAGGAGATCGCCGAGCATCCCGTACATGCGCTCGGGCTGGTCGAGCACGATGCTCGCGTGGGCGAGGCCGCGCATCGCCTCGTACATCTCGGCCGCGTCGGCGGCAGGATCGGTGAAGGTCGGCATGATCGGGGACTCCGTTCGAGAGATAGTGGCGGTGGTCAGATGGATCGGCACAGTGGCAGTGCTGCTGCGGTGAAGGCCTGGGCTTGCTGGCCGACGAGCCGTCTCGTTTCGCAGGAGGCCTGGATCGCGG
>JAGQTL010000154.1 GCA_020439035.1 Leucobacter sp.
TGGTCGCTCACCTGGGAGGCGCAGGCGCTGCTGCGGGCGCGCCCGGTCGCCGGCGATGTCGCGCTCGGAGCGGATTTCATGGCGTTGGCCGACCGCATCCGGTACCCGGAGACGTTCGGCGAGGCCGAGATCCGCGAGGTGCGGCGCATCAAGGCGCGCGTCGAAGCCGAGCGCCTTCCCCGTGGCGTGGATCCGAAGCGGCACCTGAAGCTCGGGCCGGGTGGGCTGAGCGATGTGGAATGGCTGCTGCAACTGCTGCAGCTCGGCTACGGCGCGCACCACCCCGCGCTGCGCACGCCGTCGACGCTCGAAGCCCTCTCCGGGGCGGTGGCCGCCGGGCTGCTCGGGCAGGCGGAGAGCGAACAGCTCCGTGCTGCGTGGGTGCTGGCGAGCCGGATCCGTTCGGCGGCGAAGCTGTGGAGCGGGCGCGTCGGGGACTCGCTCCCCACTGATCGCGTGGAGCTCGAGGGCATCGCGGGCGTGCTGGGGATGCCCCCCGGCCGCACCACCGAGCTCGAGGAGCGCTGGCTCGGCGCGGCGCGCCGGGCGCGAGCGGTGTTCGAGCGCGAGTTCTACGGCTACAGCGACCGCCCACCCACCTTCCCTTTGATCCTGCCGATCGATGCGGGGTAGCCGCGCGCGGTCGGCGGGACGGCACTGTGCACTGTGCACTGCGCGCGCGCAAAATAAGTAACGAAAAGGTCACAAAAACCCTAGCGCTGCGAGGGCCGGGAGCGTAACCTGATCGTTATGAACGCACTGACCGCCTTCTTGGAAGCGCTGCTTGCAGAAGATGGGCTCGAGCACGACGACGACGTCGAATCGTGAACTGTCGAACCCGCACCGTCTGACACGCAGCTGCTGACTCCGCATTCCGGCCTGCACCCCGCAGCCGCGGTTCGGCGAGGCATCCCGGCGGTCGAACGGCGGGTTTCGATCAGCGCTGCGGCGGAATATAGAACTCCGGAGTGTGCGCGTAGACGACGCCCTGCTCATCGCCGATGCTCGTGATCGTGTGCGCGTCGAGGTTCAGCGTGTCGCCGGGGTAGATCTCGAACTCTCCCTCCTGCTTGTTCGAGTCCCAGGCCCAGGCACCGTTCCGCCGCACCGCGTTCACCCAACCGAGGTACGAGACGTTTCCGATGCAGAAGCGCTCGGATATGCCGTAGAGGGTGTCGCCGGCGGCGACGACGTACGCCTGCGGGTCGCCGCGCTCATTCAGGACGACCTTCCCGGAGGCGTACTCGGCCGGGCCGAGGTCGCGCAGTTCCGGGATCGCGTAGCCGGCCACATACCCCTTCTCGCCCGGCAGCGATTTGCCGAAGATGCGCTCGATGCCGTCCTCCGGAGGAGGGTCGCCAACCCGTCGCAGGCCCGCGCACGGATCGGTGGGCTCAGGCTCCGTTGCCGGCTCGGGGCTCGGTGCCGGTTTCGAGGGAGCCTGGCTGGGCGGTGGCGTCGACGCGGCGGGGGTGGCGCTGCCGGGTGTTGCACTCTCCGGGACGAGGAATGCCCAGATGCTCGTTGCCGCCGGGCCGCCGAAGGCGATTCCGGCAGCAACGAGCCCGGCACAGATCACGAGCGCAATGATCGCGAAGCGGCGGTTCGGCATACTCAGGATGCTACGCGCCGCGCACCCGCCCCGAGCCGTGCGTCGCGGCGAGCCTCAACCTCGCGAGGTTCGCGCCCGCGCGGCTCACACCCCGTAGTAGAGCTCGAACTCGTAGGGGTGCGGCCGGAGCGCCATCGGGGCGATCTCGTTCTCTCGCTTCATCGTGATCCAGGTATCGATCAGTTCCTCGGAGAAGACTCCGCCTTCGAGCAGGAACTGATGATCGGCCTCGAGTGCGGCCAGGGCCTCCTCGAGGGAGCCCGGAACCTGGGGGATGTTCTTCGCCTCCTCGGGCGGAAGCTCGTAGAGATCCTTGTCGATCGGCTCCATCGGCTCGATGCGGTTCCGGATACCGTCGAGGCCTGCCATGAGCTGCGCGGCGAAGGCGAGGTAGGGGTTGCCTGAGGCATCGGGGGCGCGGAACTCGATGCGCTTGGCCTTCGGGTTCGAGCCGGTGAGCGGGATGCGGATCGCCGCCGACCGGTTGCCGGCCGAGTACGCCAGGTTGACCGGCGCCTCATAGCCCTTGACGAGCCGGCGGTAGCTGTTGATCGTCGGGTTCGTGAAGGCGAGCAGGGCCGGCGCATGATGCAGGATGCCGCCGATGTACCAGCGCGCGATGTCGGAGAGACCAGCGTAGCCGTTCTCGTCGTAGAAGAGCGGCTCGCCGCCCTTCCAGAGCGACATGTGGGTGTGCATGCCTGATCCGTTGTCGCCGAACACCGGCTTCGGCATGAATGTCGCCGTCTTGCCCCAGAGTTCGGCGGTGTTCTTCACGATGTACTTGAACTTCAGCACGTCATCGGCGGCATTCACCATGGTGTCGAAGCGGTAGTTGATCTCGGCCTGCCCGGGGGCGCCGACCTCGTGGTGGGCTCGCTCGAGCACCAGCCCCGCCTCGATGAGCCGCAGCGAGATGTCGTCGCGCAGGTCGGCCTGCTTGTCGACCGGCGAGACCGGGAAGTAGCCGCCCTTTTCGCGGGTCGTGTTGCCGAGGTTTCCGCCGTCGAGCTTTCGCGCCGAGTTCCAGTGCGCTTCCTCGGAGTCGACCTCGTAGAACGTGCGGTGCGGGGTGGTCTCGTAGCGGACCGAGTCGAGGATGTAGAACTCGGCCTCGGGCGCGAAGAAGGCGGTGTCGGCGATGCCGGTCGAGGCGAGGTAGCGCTCGGCCTTCTTCGCGATCTGGCGGGGATCCTTCGCATAGATCTCGCCCGTGCGCGGGTTGAAGATGTCGCAGACGACGATCAGGGTGCGTTCGGCGCGGAACTGATCGATGTAGCAGGTCGTGACGTCGGGGATGAGCTGCATGTCGCTCTCGGCGATGCCGGAGAAGCCCGTGATCGAGGAGCCGTCGAACATCTGCCCGACCTCGAAGAAATCGAGGTCGACCGTTGCCGCAGGAATATTGAAGTGCTGCTGCACCCCGGGCAGATCGACGAAGCGGATGTCGATGAACTTGACATCGGTTTCCGTGATGTAGTCGATGACTTCTTGCGGGGTCTGAAACATACTGCTCCCTCTCGTTTCGCCGCGCCTGACCTGGCGCGGCTACGTCCACCACTCTAGGCGAGTCAGATTTCCACGCGGTGAGAACCGTGTTTCCTGTGTGTTACAGGGTGACGAATATTCCGGGCCCGCCCGCGGCGTGTACGCGGGCCGAACTGGCGACCCCGCCCCACGCCGCCGACCGGCCCGAGGCGGCACCGCTAGGCTGGGGGTCATGCCGAAACCCAGTGAACCGCAGCGCTTCGGAGACCTCGCGCCGAGCAAGTGGCCCGGTGAGCGACTGGGACTGCCCGACACCGGCCGCGGGTCCGTCACGCGGATCGGACGCCGGATCGCGGCCATCGCGATCGACTGGGGCGTCGCGCTCGTGATCGCGCTGCTCTTCGCCCCGTACAACAGTGCGGCGCATAGCTGGGCCGCCTACCTCGTCTTCATCGTGATGCAGATACTGTTCATCCCGACGATCGGAGGGTCGGTCGGCCACAGGCTCACCGGATCCCGCGTCGTGCCGCTGACCGGCGGATGGGTCGGCGTTTGGCGCCCGATCGTGCGCACGATCCTGCTTGCGCTCGTGATCCCCGTGCTCGTCTGGGACAGCGATCAGCGCGGGTTCCACGACAAGATCGCGGGGACCGCGCTGATCCGGGCATAAGCGCCGGGTCGGAGGCGTAACGCCTCGGATCGCATGCGGCTCAGCGAGTGATCAGCGGGGCCGGCCCGAGCGCACCCGGAACGGATCCATGCCCTTCGGGATGCCGACCGGGTCGGACTTCATCGACGAGAGGCGGTTGAAGACCGTCGTGATCTCGGCCCGACGCAGGACGGGCTTCATCTTCAGGAGCGTGCGCGAGAGCTTGTGGAGCGGCACCTGCCCCTCGCCGGTGCCGACGTAGATGGTGGTGACGGGCACGCCGCTGAGCGTGCGCCGGAGCTGGGTCTCCTCGCGTGCGGCGAGCTGCTTCGTGCGCGCGGGCGAGCCCTCGACCAACAGAACGGCGCCGCCGCGTCCGACGACCCGATAGACGGCGTCCCGGTTGCGGTTCATGGCGACCGGCACCTCGCTGCCGCGCCAGGAGCGCCGGAGCGCGCCGTTGATGACCGCGCCCACGGCGCCGGGCTGCCCCTCGAGCTGCTTGTAGGCGGTCGCCTCGGCGCGACGGCCGAGAACGATCATCGCGAGCAGCAGGCCGACGAGCACGCCGGTGATGGGCCAGACGATCCAGCCGAAGACGCTGTTGTTGAGCAGCCAGGCCGCGACCAGCGAGAGCACGATCGGCGCGATGAAGACGACCGCCATGATGAGCGTGAGGTTCGGATCGTGACGTTTCGTCTGCCGGTACACCTGCACCATTTGCTTGATGCGGCCGGGCTCCCGATTCGCACGCTTCGAAGTGTCTTTCGCCATGGCTTCAAGCTTATCGTGCGCGCGACAGTCGGTTTGCCGTGGCCTGGCTTTGGCGCTCCCAGCTGTTCGTCGTGCTCGGCAGGAGCGAGTTCTGCACAGACACCGTCGCCGCAGCGTGCGCGTCCCGCCTCTCGGCAAGACTGGCTCGCATGCGCCCAAATGTGATCGCCCGCCGGTTGCCGGATCGTGCCGGAGGCCCGCCGCAGACGCTCGGTGCGGCGGAGTTCGCCCGGGTGCTGCTTTGGCTCCTGCGGATCGGCTGCGAGACCCGTGCGCGTGGGTATTGCGTCGGGGAGCTCTCCCCGCGCGACGTGCGCTTCGCCCCCGGACCGGCGTGCCTCAGTCGTACGACGATTCGGGGACCCTGGCATCGGTGGCTGCTTCTACGGAGGCGAGCAAAGCACCTGCGCGCGGGGCACGACATCGGATGCTCGCTTGTCGGTGTCCCCCGGAGCACGCTCGAAGGCCTCAGCCGCGCCTGGACGGATCCGCGTGCACGTGGCTATGCGCAGGGCCTCATCGCGGAAATCATGGACGAACTGAGCCGTGCCGGGATCGGCCCGCATCGCGGATGGCACCCGCAACGAGCGCTCGAGATGATCGAGCACCTCATCCGGGCCCGCGTCACTCCGCGGGAGCTCATGGATCCGCGACCGCGCACGGATCCGTGAAAACGAAACGGGGGCCGCGCTGGAACGCGCGACCCCCGTTCACGAAGCCGGTCAGATCCCGAGGTCCGCCTCGAACTGGCCCGCCTCGAGCCGCGCGCGCAGCTGCGAGAGGAACCGTGCGGCATCAGCCCCGTCAATCGTGCGGTGATCGTAGGAGAGCGCCAGGTAGACGGTCGAGCGGATGGCGATCGCGTCGCCATCGGGGCCCGAGACCACGGCGGGCTTCTTCACGACGGCGCCGGTACCGAGGATGGCCGACTGCGGAAGGAACACGATCGGCGTGTCGAACAGCGCTCCACGCGACCCCGTGTTTGTGACGGTGAAGGTGCCGCCCGAGAGCTCGTCTGGCGTCAACTTGTTGTCGCGCGTGCGCGCCGCGAGATCCGCGATATCCGCCGCAATCTGAGCGATGTTCTTCTCGCCCGCATCGCGCACGACCGGTGTCAGCAGGCCGCGCTCGGTGTCGACC
>JAGQTL010000155.1 GCA_020439035.1 Leucobacter sp.
CGAGGTTGCGCTCGGCGCGCTGGCGATCCTGCTCGATCTGCACGCGATCGCGATCGTCCTGCCGGTTCTGCGCGAGCAGGATCAGCGGGGCCGCGTACGAGGCCTGCAGCGAGAGGATGAGCGTGAGCGCGGTGAAGCCGAGCGCGGCCGAGTCGAAACGCCAGGCGGTGGGTGCGAACGTGTTCCAGATCAGCCAGATCGCGCAGAAGATCGTGAGCACGAGGAGGAACCACGGCGTGCCCATGGCCCGGGCGATGCCCTCGCTCCAGCGGCCGAACCGCTCGTTGCGATGCCCGTCGTTCTCGCGACCGCTCCGGCGGGGCACGCCGAGCGGTGAGTCGAGGCCGGGTTCCCCGCGACCCCAGCGGAAGAGGATCATCGCCGGCCTCCTCGCCGCCGCGGCGCGTCATCGGCGTGCCGCCAGCCCTCGGGCAGCAGGTGGTCGAGCACATCGTCGATCGTGACCACGCCGACGAGGCGGTGCTGATCGTCGACCACCGGGAGGGCGACCATGTCGTAGCTCGCGAGCCGGCGCGCGACCTCGGCCGCGCTCGCCTGCACCGGCACCGCCTCGATCTCGGTGTCGAGCAGCGCCGACATGCGTTCGTGCGGCGGGAACCGCAGCATCCGCTGGAAATGCGCCATGCCCAGGTACTCGCCGGTCGGCGTCTCGTAGGGCGGGTTCGTCACGTACACGGCCGAGGCCATCGCCGGCGGGATCTCGGCGCGACGGATGAGCGCGAGGCCCTCGGCGACGCTCGATTCGCCCGAGAGCACGATCGGCGACGGGCTCATGAGGCCGCCCGCCGTATCAGAATCGTATTCGAGCAGGCGGCGCACATCCTCGGCCTCGTCGGGCTCCATCAGGTCGAGCAGCTCCTCGCCCTGCGCCGCCGGGAGCGCCGCGATCAGGTCCGCGGCGTCGTCGGGCTCCATCCGGTCGAGCACGTCGGCCGTGCGATCGCTCTGCAGCTGCGCGAGCAGCGCGAGCTGATCCGACTCGACCATCTCCTCGAGCGCGTCCGCGACGCGGTCGTCGGGCAGGGCCGCGACCACCTCGAGCATGCGCTGATTGGGCAGCTCGAGCAGCGCCTCCGCGAGGTCCGCCGGCTTCAGGTCGACGAGGGTCTGGATCAGGAGCGTGGCGGACTGTGCCTTGGCCGAGTCGCCGGCCATGCGGATATCGTTCCACCGCACGGTGCGCGTGTCACCGCGGGAGAACGGTGCGGCCGGTCTCGGGAAGCGCACGAAGAGCTCGGAGACGACCCATTCGCCCGTGCGGTTCCGCTCGATGGCCGCATCCTCAATCGTCGCCATCGCGGCCCCCGGCCCGATGCCCGCGGCGGGCCCGACGACCCGCACTTCCCGGCCGATCATCTCGGCGATCAGGCGGGTTTCGCCGCCCCGCTGCTCGAAGCGGCGCACGTTGATCAGGCCGGTCGCGATGATCTGACCGGCCGCGATCGACGTGATGCGGCCGATCGGCACGAAGACACGGCGCTTGCCCGGGATCTCGACGATCAGGCCGACCACCCGCGGTTCGGCGGCCGCGCGGTAGACCACCAGGATGTCTCGCACTTTGCCGATGCGATCGCCCACGGGATCGAACACACCGCGCCCCGCGAGGCGGCCGACGAAGACCCGCGAACTACTCACGTCACTAGGCTACTCTCATGCGGGCACGAGGCCCGCGCTTTCCGCGTTCCGCCGCGCCTGAGGCCGCCGCCGAGGGCGGGATGGGAGAATCGGGGCATGAGCAACCAGAACCCGGCCAGTGCCCGCCGCATGTCGCAGATGCCCGAGCTGCCCGCAGGCGAAATCGTCTCGACCTATGACCGCTACGCCGATGCCATGCAGGCTGTGGATCGGCTCGCGCGCGCGGATTTCCCCGTCAAGCAGATCGCGATCGTCGGCAACGACATGCGCAGCGTCGAGCGCGTCACCGGCAAGCTCAGCTACGGGCGTGTCGCACTCATGGGTGCCTTCTCCGGCGCCTACCTGGGGCTCTTCCTCGGCCTGCTGCTCTTCATCTTCCAGCCCGAGAACGCCGCGATCGGCGGCGTGTTCATCTCGGCCATCGCGATCGGCGCCGGGTTCGGCATGCTCTTCGCCGTGCTCTCGTACGCGATGAATCGCAATCGCCGCGACTTCTCGTCGGTCATGCAGTTCGTCGCCACCCGCTACGATCTCGTTGCCCCGCACGAGCTCATCGCCGACGCGCGGGGCATCCTCAGCCGGCCGGTCGACGGGTAGCCGCCCGGTTCGCCCGGTTCGCCCGGGTTCAGCGCGCCGGCTTCGCGGCGCGCACCCAGGCCTCCACCTCTTCGGCGCGCCGCGGAATGGCCGCGGAGAGGTTCACCGACCCCTCATCCGTGACGACGACGTCGTCTTCGATGCGCACCCCGATGCCGCGGAACTCCTCGGGCACCGTGAGGTCGTCGGGCTGGAAGTAGAGCCCCGGCTCGAT
>JAGQTL010000156.1 GCA_020439035.1 Leucobacter sp.
GCGCGTACGAGGCGATGTTGAACGGAACCCCCAGGAACATGTCGGCCGAGCGCTGGTAGAGCTGGCAGCTGAGGCGGCCGTCGGCCACGTAGAACTGGAAGAAGGCGTGGCACGGCATGAGCGCCATCTGGTCGAGCTCGGCCACGTTCCACGCCGAGACGAGGTGCCGGCGCGAGTCGGGGTTCCGGCGGATCTGCTCGACCACCTGCGCGATCTGGTCGATGTGCCCGCCGTCCGGCGTCGGCCAGGATCGCCACTGCACCCCGTAGACCGGGCCGAGGTCGCCCTGCTCGTCGGCCCATTCGTCCCAGATGGTCACGCCGTGCTCGCGCAGGTAGCGGGTATTGCCCTCGCCGCGCAGGAACCACAGCAGTTCGTAGGCCACCGACTTGAAATGCACGCGCTTCGTCGTGATCAGCGGGAACGACTCGGAAAGGTCGAAGCGGAGCTGCTTGCCGAAGAGGCTGCGCGTGCCGGTTCCGGTGCGATCCGCCTTCGGCGTTCCCTGTTCGAACACCTCGCGGAGCAGATCCTCATACGGGGTGTCGACGCGCACGGAACTCATACCCACAGTGTATCGACCGCCGGCGGCTCGGAGCCTGAGCGGCACGCGTCACGGGCCGGTGTCTGCGGCTCAGCTGCCGAATGGCCGGTGCGCCTTGCGCTGCTTCTCCTCGCGCATCGCACGGTCGGCGCGAGCCAGACACTCGGCCGTCGATTCGCCGGCCGTGAACTGCGCCACGCCGAACGATGACGAGCAGGCGGTGACTTCCTCGCGAAGCCGCGCGGCGATCGACTCGGCCTGCTGGCGCCCGGTGCCGGGCAGCACCAGCACGAACTCATCGCCGCCCACACGCGCGACGGCGTCCTGCGGCCTGCTCAATCGGTCGAGCTCCGCGGCGAACTCGCGCAGCACGCGATCCCCCTCGTCGTGCCCCCGCACGTCGTTGACGCGCTTGAGCCCGTCGACATCGAGGTAGATGACGGAGAACGGCTGCCTGGTGCGCCGCACCGCCTGCTGCTCCCGCTCCAGCACGCCGGCGAGCCCGCGTTTGTTCCAGACACCGCACAGCGCGTCGGTGAGCGAGTCGTTCTCGAGCCGCCGCTTGTAGATGCCGACCAGTTCGCCGAGTGCGACGGAAGTGAGCACGAGCGTGAGGAGGAACGTGTGGATCCCGTCGCCCCACTTCGCGGCCATAGTGACGCAGTACGCGCTCAGCCAGAGATAGCCCGCCAGGCGCGCGAACCACATCGGCCCGAACCAGGCCAGATAGATGATGAACGTGTAGTAGAGCAGGGCATTCGTCATCGAGCGGTTCTCATTGGGCGACATCACGACGAGCGCGAGTACGAGCACCGCCGTGATGGACATGAGAAAAAGTGCGGGACGGACCGGGAACTGCTCGCCGAGCAGCAGCGAGACGATCGCGAGGAAGAACGCAATGCCCGCGACCACCACGTTCGCCCCGTTGAGCGGGTTGCTCTCGTCGCGGAACACGGTGAGCGCGGTGACCGCGATGATGCCGCCGCAGCCGTAGAAGACGGCGGAGGCGATCGAGAGCTGGGACTGCCTCTTCAACCTCGACATTCGCACCTCCTCACGCGCGTGTCCGGTTGTGCAGCATACACGGATCGCCCGACGCGTGTGCTCTGCGACGTGAAGATGACAGCCGTGCGCCGCGGACTAGGAGCGCGACGCGGTGATCGCCGTGCGCATCGCGGCCCGCGCTCGCGCGCGGTCGCCGCAGGCATCGTAGACGATGCCGAGCCGCGCCCAGGCCCGCCAGTCATCCGGCGCGGCCTCCGCCGCATCGCGGTACGCGGGGAACGCCGCATCCGCGGTCTCCCGATCCGGCCTCCCGCGAGTGCCGAGCGGCCCGAGGTCGTCGGGAAGCAGCCCCGCCGCCTGCAGCCGGTCGACGAGCGCGGTCGAGCGCCACCCGAACACGAGCTCGCGCGCGAGGGCCCAGATGCCGATCGCCGGAAGCACGAGCAGCGCGACCCCCATCAACACGGCGACTGGCGTGCCGCTCATGAGTAGCGCGACGGCCCGGATCCCGGCGAAGACGAAATAGATTGCGAGCAGCAGCGCCATGATCGCGACGCCGAAGACGGCCCGGGCGCGCGCGCTCACGCCGCACCCCCCGCCGAACCGTCGATGCCGAGGACGCGATCGAGCCCGACGGTAAGCCCCCGGCGCTCGCGCACGGCTTCGAGCGCCGCGCGGATGCCCGCCCGGTAGGCGTCGGGCGAGTGCGTGTCGTGCGTAACCGTGAGCACTTCGCCCGTGCCGCCGAAGCGCACCTCCTGCTTCGCGACCACCCCGCGCAGGCGCAGGCTGTGCACGGGCACGCCCGCGACCAGCTGACCGCGCGCCGGCTGCTCCGCATATGGCGCGTCGACCGCTCGACCCGCACGAGCCTCGGCGATCATCTCCGCGGTCCGCACGGCCGTGCCGCTCGGCGAGTCGACCTTCCCGTCGTGATGCGCTTCGACGATCTCGACGCTGTCGAAATACGGGGCCGCGACGCGGGCGAGCGCGCTCCCCAGCACGGATCCGAGCGAGAAGTTCGGCACGACGATCGCCGTCCCCCCGGTCTCATCCACGATCCGCTGCAGCCGTTCGAGACGCTCCGCGGACCAGCCACTCGTTCCGACGAGCACCCGTTGGCCGCGCTCGAGGGCGCGCTCGACGATGCCGGGCGAGGAATCCGGGTGGCTGACGTCGACGAGGATCGCGGCCTCGGCCCCGCTCTCGGGGCTCGAGGATCGCCCGAGCTGCGCCACGAGCTCGAAGGCCGGGTGGGCATCGACCACCTCGCACACGAGCGAACCGAGGCGCCCGCGAGCACCGGAAACCGCGACGCCTGAAGTCATACTGACGATTCTAGCGATCAGCCTCGGCTACGCTCGGAGGTATGACCACGGCGCCCCGCACCCCGGCACCGCTCGAGACGATCGAGCAGATCAAGACGCACCTGCGCGAGTCCCCCCAGCCCGTCTTCTACCTCAGCCGCAGCGCGACCAACCTCTCGGGGCTCGACCGCTGGGTCGGCGGCTTCCACTACGTCACGCTCAGCGACAGCTGGGACGGGGCGCATCCGCGCGCGTTCACCCCCCGCGGCATCCCACGGATCGAGCCGCGCGGCAACATCAATATCGTCAACTGGCTGCTCGGCAATGCCGAGGTGCAGGAGTACATCGCGCGCAACACTCCTGAGGGGTTCACCCCGCAGATCGTGCTCGCGATGTTCGACGAAGCGTCGGAGCGCCTGTGCGAACGGCTCGGCTACGAGCTCATCATGCCGAGCATCGCCCTGCGCGGGCGCATCGATTCGAAGCTCGTGACCACCAGACTCGGCAACGAGGCGGGTGTTCCGAGCGTGCCCAACCTGCTCACCCGCATTTCGGGATGGGACGATCTGCGCGCCCAGGCGGAGGAGGCGGGCCTCGGCGAGCAGCTCGTGATCCAGCTCGCCTTCGGCGATTCGGGCCGCACCACCTACTTCGTCTCCACGCGTGAGGACTTCGACGGGGTCGCCGACCACGTGATCGGGCCGGAGATCAAGGTGATGCGCTACATCAACCACCAGCCGCTCGCCGCGGAAGCGGTGATCACGAGCGCGGGCACGGTGGTCGGCCCGGTGCTGCGGGAGATCACCGGGCACCCGGAGCTCACCCGGTACCGGGGTGGATGGTCGGGCAGCGAGATGTACCCCTCGCTCATCGACGACGACGCGCGCGGCCGCATCGGCGAGCTCGTGGAACGCTTCTGCGGGCGGCTCGCGGAGGAGGGCTACCGCGGGATCCTCGAGGTGAGTATCCTCCGCGACACCGACACCGGCGAGATCTACCTCGGCGAGCTGAACCCGCGCATCAGCGGTTCGTCGGCGCACTCGAACCTGACTCCCGGCGACACGACGCTGCCGCTGTTCGCCTACCACCTGCTCGAATACTCGGGCGTGCCGTTCGTGCTCGATCTCGACGGCATCCGTGCGGAACGGCAGCGCGCGCTCGCCGGGCAGGAGTGGAGCACGCTCATCGTGCAGTATCCGGGCGCCGGCGTCGACCGGATCGAGACCGCCGCGCGCACCGGGCGGTATCGCGTGACGGACGACGGAGCGCTCGCCTTCGTCGCGCCCGAGCTCGACTGGCAGGGGCTTTCCGGCCCCGAGGACGCGTTCTGGTACCGCGCGGTCGCGGAGGGCGAGATCTGCGGCCCTGGCGTCGACATCGGCATGCTGGTGGTTCGCCGCCGCGCGCAGGAGGATCACTACGCGCTCACGCCGTTCGCGAAGGGCGCGATCCTCGCCGTGCAGGCCGAGTATCGCGGGCGCCGGATCAATCCGCTGCTGCGCTACTGGCGCGCCGGCGTGCGCGTCGTGCGCGAGCGGCTCGGGCGTTAGCGCGCCGGGCACGCCGAGCGCGTCAGCCGAGCGCGTCAGCCGAGCGCGGAGCGGCTGGTGTCGCCGACGACGACGACGGTGCGCGGCGCCGCGGCCAGTTCGGCCGCGACCGCTCGGATGTCCTCGGCCGTGACCGCCTCGAACCGTTCGAGCGAGGCGTCGAGGGTGAACAGCTCGCCGGTGCCGATCTCGGCCCGCGCGAGCCGGCTCATGCGTGTGTCGCTGCTCTCGAGCGCGAGCGCCGACGACCCGGACACCTGGCCGAGCACGCGTTCGTGCTCTTCCTCGCTGATGTGCTCCTCGGCCATCCGCTGCAGTTCCGTGCTCGCGAGCTCGATCACCTCGGCCGCCTTCTCGGGGGCGGTTCCGGCGTACATGCCGAAGACGCCGGCGTCGCTGTAGCTCGCCCCGAACGAGTACGCGGTGTACGCGAGCCCGCGCTTCTCGCGGATCTCCTGGAAGAGCCGGCTCGACATGCCCCCGCCGAGCACCGAGTTCATCAGCCCGAACGCATAGCGCCTCGGATCCCCGGCCGGCAGGCCGGGAGCGCCGATCATCAGATTCAGCTGCTCGCTCTCGCGGTTGGTGAGGTGCGGCTCCGGCCGCGCGGGCTGCGCGGCGCCCGGAGCCGACGGTTCGGCCGACCGCGCATCGGCGGTCGCGCGGCGCGCCGGCCGGCGATCCTGGGCGATCGACCAGCGCTCGTTGCCCGCCTCCGTCGCGCCGTCGAGCGCGGCGAGCACCTGTTCCACCAGACGGTCGTGGTCGACCGCTCCGGCAGCGGTGACCACGAGGGTCGACGGGTCGTACTGCGCGAGGTAGTGCGACATCACGTCGTCCCGGCGAGCCCCCCGAATCGTCTCGTTGTTGCCGCCGATCGGCCGGCCGAGGGGGTGATCCCGAAGCACCTCCTCGAAGAATCGCTCGTTCGCGACGTCGGCCAGATCGTCCGCGGCCATCGCGAGCTCCTCGAGGATGACCTCGCGCTCGTTCTCGAACTCGGCCGGGTCGAGCACTGAGTTCGTCACCATGTCGGCGAGCACCTGCACGGCGCCGTCGAGGTCGACATCGCGCACCTTGGCGTAGTAGCAGGTGTACTCCTTCGCGGTGAGCGCGTTGTTCTCGGCGCCGATGCGATCGAAGCTCGTGGCGATCTGGAGCGCATTGCGGGTCGGCGTGCCCTTGAAGAGCAGGTGCTCGAGGAAGTGGGTGCTGCCGAGGCTCCCGGGCGCATCGTGCTGCTCGCCCTGCTCGTCGCGCGAGCCGATCCCCACCCAGAAGCCGATCGTGGCGCTGCGGGCGCCCGGCATGCGCTCCGTCAGCACGCGCAGGCCGCTCGGGTGCACGGTTCGGCGCATGAGGCCTCCGCCGAGGTCGGCTTCGAGTTCGGGCAGGTCGAGGGGCAGGATCAGGGGTTCAGACACTCCCCTACCCTACCGAGACGGTCGTGGGGCTCTGCCCCCCTCGGGACTCGGTCCCCCTCGGGGCTCGGTCCCCCTCGGGGCTCTGTCCCCCTCGGGATTCCCTCATCCTCGGGACTCCCTCATCCTCGAGGCTCTCTCACCCCCACGCACCGGCGAAACCCAAGGGATCTGCCGAAAACAAGCCCCAATCGGCAAATCGAGCTTGTTTTCCGCAGATCCCTTGGATCGCGAAGGCCCGCTCGCCCCGCCAGATCCCCATGGAGTCGGCCGGAAGAAGCACGAAGGCCCGGAGCGCGATGCTCCGGGCCAATCCCGCGCGCCCGGAAAACGGGGGCGGAATCCGTGCGATTACTCGGCGTCGGCCTCGGCGGCCTCCTCCTCGAGCACGGGCTCGAGCGACAGCTTGCCGCGGTCATCGACCTTCGTGATCTTCACGAGGATCTTCTGGCCGATCGACAGCACGTCGTCGACCGAGTCGATCCGCTTGCCGCCGGCGAGCTTCCGCACCTCGCTGATGTGCAGCAGGC
>JAGQTL010000157.1 GCA_020439035.1 Leucobacter sp.
AGTCGGTGCCCATGTGGCGCTTGACCGAGGCGATGGTGCGGTCGACATTGGTGACGGCCTGGCGCTTCGCGGTCTCGCCGACGAGCACCTCGCCGTCCTTCGTGAACGCGACGATCGAGGGAGTCGTGCGAAAACCCTCGGCGTTCGCGATGACGGTCGGTTCGCCGCCTTCGAGGACCGCGACGACCGAGTTGGTGGTGCCGAGGTCGATGCCTACTGCACGTGACATATGGTGTTCTCCTTCAGGTTGGAAAGCTTGAGCCTTATGCACTCAAGTTTACCGACCGGTGCGCGTCCGTCAAGTCAAATACCTCAAACTTGAGTCTTCGCGACTCAACTCCCAGCATTTCCCCAGATCCATTACAGTGACCCCATGACCGCCAGCATGCCGGAACCCAGCCCCGCCCCCACGAGGACGCGGCCCACCGCACCCGCGCGCAAGCGCACGGTGCTCGCCTGGTCGCTCTGGGACTGGGGATCGGCCGCCTTCAACGCGGTCGTGACGACCTTCGTCTTCAGCGTCTACATCACGCAACCGGCCTTCGGCCCCGAGCACCAGGTGACCGCGCAGCTCGGCACGGCACTGCTCGTCGCGGGCATTATCGTCGCACTGCTCGCCCCCATCGCAGGCCAGCTCTCGGATGCGGCCGGCAAGCGCAAGCTCTGGCTCGGCGTGAACACGCTCGTCGTGGTCGCCGCGACCATGCTGCTCGTGCTCGTCGCCCCCGAGCCGAACTTCCTCATGCTCGGCCTCGTGCTGCTGGCCATCGGCAACGTCGCCTTCGAGTTCGCGAGCGTGAGCTACAACGCGATGCTCAGCCAGGTCTCGACGAACGCGAACGTCGGCCGCGTCTCGGGCTTCGGCTGGGGCATGGGCTACCTCGGCGGCATCGTGCTGCTCGCGCTACTGCTCGTCGGCTTCGTCTTCCCCGACCCCGGCTGGTTCGGCGTGACCCACGAGGGCGGGTGGAACATCCGCATCGCCATGGTCGTCTCGGCGGCGTGGTTCGCGCTCAGCGCGATCCCGGTCTTCTTCGCCGTGCCCGAGATCGGCGAAGACCCGACGCGCACGCCCGGCGTGCGCGGCATCGTCACCGCGTACGCCACGCTCGGCCGATCGATCGCGAACCTCTGGCGCACCGCGCGGCAGACCCTCTTCTTCCTCGTCGCGAGCGCGGTTTTCCGCGACGGCCTCGCCGGCGTCTTCACGTTCGGCGGCGTCATCGCCGCCCGCAGCTTCGGCTTCGACAACACGACCGTGATCATCTTCGCCATCGTCGCGAACGTCGTCGCGGGCATCGCGACCATCACCGCCGGGTTCATCGAGGACCGCGCGGGCGCGAAGGCGATCATGGTCTGGTCGATCCTGCTCATGGTCGCGAGCGCCCTGCTCGTCTTCATCCTCGCGCCGCTCGGCACCTGGGTGTTCTGGGTCTTCGGGCTCGTGCTGTGCATCTTCGTCGGGCCGGTGCAGTCGGCCAGCCGCACGTTCCTCACCCGCCTCATCCCCGAGGGTCGAGAGGGCGAGATCTTCGGCCTGTACGCGACCACCGGCCGCGCGGTCTCGTTCCTCGCGCCGGCCGCCTTCACGCTCGCGGTCACGCTCGGCGGAGCCGCCATCTTCGGCATCCTCGGCATCGCGCTCGTGCTGCTCGTCGGCCTCGTGCTGCTCGTGCCGGTGCGCGGGCGGTGAGCGCCTCCCTCGTCGGCGCCCACGTCGCCGCCGCCGGCGCCGCGCCGCCCGGCTACGATTGAGGGATGCCGCCGCTCGAACTCAGCCCCGAGCAACTCGCCGTCTACGAGCGCATCGAGCACACGCGGGAGCACGTCTTCGTCACCGGCCGTGCGGGCACGGGCAAGAGCACGATCCTCACGCACCTCGCGTTCAACACGTCGAAGATCATCGCGGTGTGCGCGCCCACCGGCGTGGCGGCGCTGAACGTGGGCGGTCAGACGATCCACTCGCTGCTGCGCCTCCCCACCGGCATCATCGCCGACCACGAGCTCGAGCAGCCGGCCGAGCTGAAGAAGATGCTGGCCGCCATGGACACCCTCGTGATCGACGAGATCTCGATGGTCTCCGCCGACCTCATGGACGCCATCGACCGCTCGCTGCGGCAGGCGCGCGGCAAGAAGCACGACCCCTTCGGCGGCGCCCAGATCATCATGTTCGGCGACCCGTACCAGCTGCCGCCCGTGCCGCCGCGCGACCCCCACGAGCGCGCCTACTTCGCCGACACCTATCGCTCGCTCTGGTTCTTCGACGCGAAGGTGTGGGCCGATGCGCCGCTCACCACGATCGAACTGATCGAGGTGCACCGGCAGCGCGACGACCGGTTCCGGCAGATCCTCTCGGCGGTGCGTCACGGCGAGGTGACCGAGGATCAGGCCGAGGATCTGAACGCGGCGGGCGCGCGACCGGCGCCCGACGACGTGATCACCCTCGCGACCACGAACGCGACCGTCGCGCGCATCAACGCCGAACGGCTCGCCCGCATCACCGGGGCGCCGCTCAAGGCGCAGGCCGAGATCAACGGGGAGTTCCGCGAGAACACCTACCCGGCGGATGAGGTGCTCGAGCTCAAGCCCGGGGCCCAGGTGATGTTCCTGCGCAACGACCCCGACGGGCGCTGGGTGAACGGCACCATCGGCACGGTCTCGCGCATCACCGGCACCGTGTGGGTCGAGGTCGCCGGTGACGACGGCATCGAGGAGTACGAGGTCGAGCCGGCCGTGTGGGAGCGGTACCGCTACCGTTACGACGCCGACACGAAGAAGCTCGAGAAGGAGGTCGTGGCCGAGTTCGAGCAGTTCCCGCTGCGGCTGGCCTGGGCCGTGACCGTGCACAAGTCGCAGGGTCACACCTACGACGCCGCGATCGTGGATCTCGGGCCGCGCGCCTTCAGCGCCGGGCAGACCTACGTGGCGCTCAGCCGCGTGCGCACGCTCGAGGGACTGTACCTCAAGCGCCCGCTGCGCCCCGCAGACGTGATCACCGACCCGAACGTGGAGCGGTTCATGCGTACGTCGCTCGGCGGCGAGCGCGACGGCCTCGGCTGAGACCGCCGCGCCCCGCGGCCGCCCCGTTCCGCTGCCGCGCCGCTACGGCAGCGGCACCTGGCCCTCCGCGTGCGCCCGCGCGAACCCCACCCGCACCCTGCGTCGCTCCTCGCGGCCGTCGGGGTGGTCGGCCGGTGTCGCGCCGAGCAGCCGTTTCGTGTACGGATGCATCGGGTTGTGGAACAGCTGCTCGGTCTCGGCGAGTTCGACGAGCCGGCCCGAGCGCATCACGGCGATGCGGTCGCAGCTGTTGCGCACGAGGCCGAGGTCGTGGGCGATGAAGAGATAGCTCATACCGGTCTCGTGCTGCAGCTGTGCGAGCAGTTCGATGATCTGCTGCTGCGTGAGCAGGTCGAGGGCGCTCACCGCCTCGTCGCAGACGACGAGCTTCGGGCGCAGGACCAGCGCTCGGGCGATCGCGACGCGCTGCTGCT
>JAGQTL010000158.1 GCA_020439035.1 Leucobacter sp.
CGCACCCGCCGCCCTCGCACCCGCCCCCGCACCCCCGCCCGACTGAGATCCTGCGACTCGCGTCGCTCGCGCAGGATGACGTATTGAAAGGAACCCCCATGACCACCACCATCGACCAGCTCTTCGACATCTCCGACTACGTCACCGCCGAGGAGCGCGAGTGGCAGCTGAAGGCGCGAGAGTTCGCCCAGACGCGCATTGCGCCGATCATCGACGAGGCGTTCGAGGATCGCCGCCTGCCCGTCGAGCTGCTGCCCGAGGTGGGCGAGTTCGGCGCCTTCGGCATGTACATGGACGGCTACGGCCTGCGTGGGGCGTCGTCGGTCGCCTACGGCCTCGTCGCGATGGAGTTCGAGGCCGTCGATTCCGGCTTCCGCACCGCGCTCTCGGTACAGGGGTCGCTCGCGATGGGCGCGATCCACAAGTTCGGCAGCGAGGAGCAGAAGCAGCGCTGGCTGCCCGCGATGGGCCGCGGCGAGGCGATCGGCTTCTTCGGACTCACCGAGCCGCAGGGCGGATCCGACCCGAACACCATGCTCACCACGGCGCGGCGCGACGGGGACGCCTGGGTGCTCAACGGCAAGAAGCGCTGGATCGGGCTCGCCACGATCGCCGCGGTCGGCGTGATCTGGGCGAAGGACGACGAGGGCGTCGTGCGCGGCTTCGTCGTGCCGACCGACACCCCGGGCTTCGTCGCCACCGCGATCGAGAACAAGCTCTCGATGCGGGCGTCGCTGCAGACCGAGATCGAACTCACCGACGTGCGCCTGCCGCTCGATGCGATGCTGCCGGGTGCTCGCGGCCTGTCGGCGCCGTTCAAGTGCCTCAACGAGGCGCGCTACGGCATCGCCTGGGGCGTGATGGGGGCGGCCCGATCCTGCCTCGAAGCCGCGGTGTCGCGCTCGCAGACGCGCGAGGTCTTCGGATCGCCGATCGGCGGCAAGCAGATCATCCAGGCGAAGCTCGCCGACATGTTCCTCGAGTACCAGAAGGGCCTACTGCTGGCGCTGCACCTCGGGCGGCTGAAGGATGCGGGCACGCTGCCGCACGCGCAGATCTCGGTGGGCAAGCTGAACAACGTGCGGGAGGCCATCAAGATCGCCGGCACGTGCCGCGCGATCCTCGGCGGTGACGGCATCACCTCCGACTTCCCGGTGATGCGGCACATGGCGAACCTCGAGTCGGTGCGGACCTACGAGGGCACCGATGAGGTGCACCAGCTCGTGGTCGGCCGGGAGCTCACGGGGATCGCCGCGTTCGCCTGAGCGCCGGGGCGGGCGCGGGCCTGGCGTTCTGGCGCGGGCCTGCCGTCCTGGCTCGGGCCTGGCGCGGGCCTGGCGTTCTGGCGTGGGCCTGGCGTTCTGGCCCGCCCCCGCCCCCCGGGACGTCTCCCAGCTGCGCGCTCTCGTTGCGGGGCCTCTCCTAGCCGCGCGCTCTCCCTCCGAAAAAAGGACGCAAAGTCCGATTTACGGCGCCCCGTGAGCAAACTTTGTGTCCTTTTTCGGAGGGAGGGGCGGGGTATCGGAGGGAGGGGCGGGGTATCGGGGGGACTGGAGGGATGCGGAACGGGGTTGACAGTGCCGTCGGGGAACGGGGGCCAGCCCAGCCCGGTCCGTGCCCGGGGCGCCATCGGGGTTGCGGTCGAGGCATCGCAATAGTTATAGTTTACGTATAACTATTGGTCTTGGAGGTGACGCCCGTGCTGATCCGCGTCGATGCCGCGAAGGATCGCCCGATCTACGTCCAGATCGCCGACTCGGTGCGCGCGGACATCGCCGCCGGCAGGCTGGTCACGGGCGAACGGCTGCCCCCGGCGGGCGAGATCGCCGCCGGCCTCGGCGTGAATAAGCACACCGTGCTGCACGCCTACCAGTCGCTGCGCGACGAGGGGCTGATCGAACTGCGCCGCGGCCGAGGCGCAGCGGTCACGGAGGCCGCCGCCGCGATCGCCGAACTGCACCACCAAGCCCAGGCGCTCGCCGCGCGCGCCGTCGAACTCGGCGTCGCCCCCGACTTGCTCGCCGCGATCGTCAGTCACGCCCATCACGAGGAGGCCGGATCATGACCCAGCAATCGCCCGCCGAGGCACAGCGCTCGCAGCCCGACCATGCCCGAACCGTCGCCCGGGCCCGCCGCGCTGCCCTGGTGATCGGCCTCGCGATACCGATCCTGCTCACCGCGGCCGCGCTGATCCTGCTCGCGACCTGGCTGCCGCGCCTGCCGGATCCCGTCGTCACGCACTGGGGCGTCGACGGCCCCGACGGCTTCGGCCCGGCGTGGGTGTATCCGGTCCTCTCGGCGAGCCTGGGCCTTGGCATCCCGATCCTGATCTGGTGCTTGATCGTAGCCTCCGGGCACGGGGGAGCGATGCCGGTGTGGTCGTCGTTCCAGCGCCTGCTGGCGTCGATCTCGCTGGGCACGGCGGCCTTCTCGCAGGTGATCGTGGTCGGCCTGGCCGCGGTGCAGCTCGACCTCGATCGTGCGGAGGATGCGCCGTCGAGCGTCGGCGTGCTCGCTGCCGCCTTCGGCGCCTGGATCCTCTGTGGCGTGCTCGCCTGGCTACTGCAGCCGAAGGTGACGATCCTGCCCGAGCGCGCCGGACCGAGCGCCCCGCTCGAGCTCGCCGACACGGAACTCGCGGT
Source organism: Leucobacter sp. (assembly GCA_020439035.1). Classification (GTDB taxonomy): domain Bacteria; phylum Actinomycetota; class Actinomycetes; order Actinomycetales; family Microbacteriaceae; genus Leucobacter. The sequence goes on from JAGQTL010000158.1 coordinate 2,643, forward strand.
CTGGATCGCCGAGGCGAAGCCGTCCAAGATATTCATCGGCGTGATCGGGGGCGCACTGGTGCTCACCGGCGGGCTGTGCGTCGGGCTGCTGCTCGGCGGTGTCGAGGCATGGTTCGCGCCGGGTATCGTCTTCGTGCTGTTGCTCGCCCTGTTCGCGACGATGTCGTGGTTCTGGGTGCGTGTCGACGGGTCCGGGCTTGAGGTTCGCTCGGTCGTCGGCTGGCCGGTGTTCCGAGTGCCGGCGGGCGAGATCGAGAGCGTCGAGGCGGCACGGGTGGAGTCGCTCGCCGAGTTCGGCGGCTGGGGCGTGAGATGGGCGCCGGGCCGATTCGGGATCGTCGTGCGCAGCGGCGAGGGGATCGTGGTGAAGCGGGTCGACGGCCGGATCTTCGCCGTCACCGTGGACGATGTGCGGACCGGTGCCGCCGTGCTTGCCGCCGCGGCCGAGCGAGCGCACTGAGGGGCGCACTGGTCGCTCGCGCGTTCGGGCCGCCTCGTCGCCGATCCGGTTCTCCGCGAAATCTCGAAAAAGGACGCACAGTTCGGTTTACACTGCCCCAAGAGCGGGCTTCGCGTCCCTTTGTCGATGAGAGCGGATGAGAGCGGGAGAAACTCGACCTACGCCAGCACCGAGCGGTCGAACGGATCGAGGCTGATGCCCTGCGCCAGCACCAGGCGGCACCACTCGCGTGCCGAGTGCAGCGAGTGGTCGCGGTAGTTGCCGCAGCTCTTCGCATCGGTGCCGGGCACGTCGTCCCAGGTGATCCGCTCGGCGATGTCGGCGAGCGAGGCCTTGACTGCCGCGGCGACCTCGGCGGGCTCAGGGGTGCCCCACGCGATCAGGTGGAAGCCGGTGCGACAACCGAACGGCGAGATGTCGATCACGCCGTCCAGGCGCGTGCGCAGCAGCCCGGCGATCGTGTGCTCGATCGTGTGCAAGCCGGCGGTCGGGATCTCGCCCTCGTTCGGCTGCACGAGCCGGATGTCGTAGTTCGTGATCGCGTCACCCTTCGGGCCGTGCTCCACGGCGATCCGGCGTACGTACGGTGCGCGCACCTTCGTGTGGTCGAGCTGGAAGCTCTCGATCTCGGCGAGTTCGATGTCGGTCACGGGGCTCCTCGGATGCGCGGTGCGGTTCGCGGATGTTCGATGTGCAGATTCCGCTGCGTCGCTTGCGGATCCGCCTTCGCAGTCTACGCCGCGGTGCCGGGCGCGGGCTGCGGAGCTGGGCCGCTGCCGGGCCCCCGGGCTGGCCTGGGCGCCCTGCTCAGGCCGCCTGGCGGCTGAGCGTGATGTTCGCAGCGTCGCCCTCGCGGTCGACGCGCACGTGCCAGCCGCGGCGCGCGAGCGCGTCGAGGTCGGTGCCGGCCTCGGCGAGGCGGTCGGTCTCGACGAGGTAGAGCGTGCGGCCCGCCGAGCGGTAGACCGAGCGGTGCTGGGCCCAGGCGGGCACGCGGAGCGAGCCGTCGCCCGAGCCGAGCTGCCCGAGCTCGTGGTAGGGCGTGCGCAGGGTGTGCTCCCCGCGCGCCTCGGCGTGCGCGGCCCCGGCGCCGGCCCAAGGGGTCGCGTCGGTGCTCGTGCTCGGGTTCGTAATCGTGTGGTTCTGGATGTTCGTCATGATGATTCTTTCTGGTCTCCGCATGTGCTGCGGGTGCGCCCGATCGGGCGTGGCCTCGGGCGCGACGATAGGCGTGTCTGCGCGGCCGGTGGCCGTGGGGCACGGCATCAGGGTGATGGTGCCCGAAGAGCGGCGATGGCTCGGAGTAGTGGATCCGCCTGACCCTCGTACGCCCCTGCGGGAGTGCCTCGATGCGTCACGCTCGGGGGCTGAGAAGGCTGCGAATCGGAGCTCGCGTGCTCAAGCTCACCAGTATAGGCGGTTTTCACGAGGATTGCTAGACTTGGATTCTTGAGTGCGCGCACGGCTTCGGTGCGCCTGCAGAACGAGGAGGCCCGTCGCATGCCCCGCACGCTGCTCGTGTTCGCGCACGACGACGAGGCCAGCGCCTTCGCGAAGGCGGGCGTGCCGCACCTCGTGACCGGTGTGGGCAAGATCAACGCGACGCTGGCGCTCAGCCGCGCGATCCTCGATCTGTCGCGCACCGATACCGCGGTCGGCCGCGTGATCGTACTCGGCACGGCGGGTGCCGTGAGCGAGCAGGCGCGGCTCGACACCGTGTACCAGGTCACGGCGGCCGTGCAGCACGATTTCTCGCTCGATTCCCCGCGCCTCGAGCTCGCCGGCGACGTCGTGGCGGAGGGGGCCGTGATCGCGACCGGCGACGTCTTCGTGCAAGACGACGCGCAGCGGGCGGCGATCGCCGCCGTCGGCGCCTCGCTCGTCGACATGGAGAGCTACGCCTACGCGGCGGCCTGTCGGCAGCTCGGCGTGCCGCTGCAGATCTTCAAGACGCCCTCCGACTTCGCCGACAGCTCGACCACCCAGGGGGAGTGGGACGGCATCGTGGGTTCGAAGAGCGCGCAGCTGTTCGCGTTCGCGGAGGATCGTCTGCCGCACCTCCTCGGCTGATCGCGGGGCCCGTGCCGGGCGGGGTTGTGCCGGGTGAGCACAAAGAGTTTCCGACTTCTGTGCTGTCAGCATGTGGATAAGCCACATTGTCGGCGTCAGACTGATTGCGGCCACTTCCGGCTGCACCGATGACGACGATGACATCAGGAGGTTCTTGTGACAATGACAGTACAAACCCAGCCCCTTTCCAGCACCGCTCCAGATCTTGTCGGGCGCGCGCGCGATTTGGCGGATCTCATCCGTCGCGAGATTCCTCAGGGCCAGCAGGATCGTCAGATCACCGCGGCTGTGAGCGACGCACTGCTCGAGGCTCAACTGACCAACATGATGGTGCCCCGCAGGCTCGGCGGTCCCGAAGCCGATGCGCATACGATGATCGACGCGCTCATCGAGATCGCGCGTGCGGATGCATCGGCGGGATGGAGTGCGGCTCTGCTCAACGCGTGCACCTGGTTCGGCATCACCTACGGCGAGCAGGCGCAGCAAGAGCTCTTCGGCGTCGACCGGGCCGCGATGTGCGGCATCTTCTTCCCCGGGATGACCCGCCGTCACGAGCTCGGAACGGGGGAGAAGGTCGAGGGTGGCTATCTGCTGACGGGCGAGTATCCGTACGCCTCGGGCAGCGCCATCGCGACCTCCGCGCTGCTCGGGATGCTGGCTGATCGGCCCGATGGTACCCAAGCCGTCGCCCTGGGCATCGTGCACCGTGCGGATTGGGAAATCCGCGACACCTGGTTCACCGAGGGCATGCGAGGCACCGGCAGCAACACCATCGTCGTCAAAGACGTGTTCGTGCCGGATCATGCCGTGCAGACGTTCGAGGATCTGCAAATCGGCAAGTACGCCACCCCGTTCGGAGATTCGGAGCCCAACTCCCGCGCCGCGTTCCTGCCGATCGGCACGGTCATCTTGGCGGCTCCGGTGATCGGTGCGGCGAAGGCAGCGCTCGACTACGTGCTGGAGAAGATTCCGAATCGAAGCGTCGGATATACGGTCTACACCGAGGCGCGCAACTCGCCCACGCATCAGTTGGCAGTCGCCCAAGCAGCGAGCAACATCGACGCTGCGCATCTCCTGCTCACGCGTGCGGCCGACGACATCGACCGCATGGCTGCGATCGGCGTCTACCCCGATGAGCACCTGCGTGCGAGGATCCGTATGGATACCAGTCATGCAGCGACGCTCTCGCGGGAGGCGATCGACCTCCTCCTCACCGCTGCCGGGTCCGCTGCATTTGCGCTCGACAGCACGCTGGCTCGGATCTGGAGGGACGCGAATACGGGTGCGAGACACGCGTTCCAGACTCCCGAGATCGGCAAGGAGGTGTACGGTCGGGTCTTGCTCGGAACCGAATCACCCCTCACGATCGGAGTATGAAGGCAACGCGCAACGATATGGGAGGCGGGAATACGATCGACCTGTCTTGGATCCGCTCGCTGAGAGCGGATCCAAGCGAAGCCTGCGAATCCCTGAGCGATGCGCCCACGCGCCAGGCTGTGCAGAGGGATCTCGGAACCGGGGCTCTCGAATGGGGCGTTGCCGTCGCACACCGGACGACCGCCTACATGATCGAGGAGCTGCCCGTCTACGGAGGAGATCCCGCAGGCGAGTGGCTCCTCGGCCGTGCCGTGGAGTCGACGGTTCTCGCGAGTCTTCGTGCGCTGGTTCTCGACGACATTGACCTCTTATGGCCCGCGGAAGAGCCGGCCGCGGCTACGGTCTCGTATGTCCGCCGTGGGATCCCGATGCGCGATGTGCTGCGCGCGATCCACCTGTGTCAAGAGGTGCTCGCGCAATCACTCATGGATGAGCTTCGCGCGAAAGACGGATCGCTCGACGATGCAGTCTATGTGAACGAGCATCTCTTCCGCGCCTTCGATCGGTTCAGCGTGAGCGTCGTCGCCCTGTACGCGGAGGAGCACGAGAAGTGGTCGCGTCACAGCGACGCCGCCCGCGCTGAATTGATCCAGCGGGTGCTCACGCAGCCTCGGATAAACGTGAAAGAACTCTCGCGTGCGCTTGCGTATGATCTCGATGGTACGCACGTGGCTGTTGTCGCCTGGATCGACGCATCGCATGACGTCGACTCCTGGAATTATGAGCTCGACCTGGTGGTGCAGCGCTTGCGAAATGGGCTTCCCTCGGCGCAGATGCTGGTGCGGAAGCAGCTGGGGGCTGTGCAGATCTGGTTACAGATCTCGCGGACCTCCGGCCATGTCGGAGCGATTCTTGATGCACTGCAGGCCGTCGATTCCCACGGTGTGGCCCGAGTCGCCGTTGGTTACCCGGCTCATGGTGCGCATGGTTTCCGACTCACTCTTGCTCAGGCGCTCGCAACGAGGCGTCTGGGTGAGATGGGGCTTGGAGCCGCCGAGGGTAGAACCGTGCTCCTCTATGAAAACACGGATGTCGCAGCACTCTTCGTCGTCGAACCCCTTCTGGCCCGCGAGTTCATCGAGCGGCACCTGGGCCCACTCGCTGGAGATGAGCCGCGACTGACGGAACTGAGGCAGACCCTGGCCGCGTACCTTGAGGAGAACCGTAGACCGAGTGCCGCGGCGCGTCGCCTTCACACGCACCGCAACACGGTTGTGTACCGACTCAACCAGGTTCAGGAGCTCTTCGGCGAAGCATCCCCCGAATGGTCGTTGCAGGTGCGGATCGCCCTCCATCTCGCTGAAGAGCTCGGAACCGCGGTGTTGACTCCAAGACCCGCGGGATGAGACCCCGGGGGGATCAGGCAGTCGCGTATGACGAGATCTTCTGACTATGCGACCGACACAGATTGTGTGCAACCCCGTGGGTGACGCGAGTCTCATCCTCGTCGCGCCTTCGGCTGGCAGAAGCGATCACGCAGGGATCCGCCCGATGCTGTATCGAGCGGATCCCGCGAGGTCGCACTGAGTCAGTCGAGGCGAGAGTTCTCGCTGATCGCGTGCCAGATGCGGTTGTGGTAGACGAGAGGTACGTGCGCCTCGGCCGGGGGCGCGCTGCTTTCGACCGCCTGCGCGACGATCACGGTCGAGGCGCCGGCGTCGACGGTCGCCACGATCTCGCCGCGCATCCATGCTTTGATGCCGCTGTAGACGGGCTCGCCGGTGGGGAGCGGGTGCCACGGTACCGAGAATCGATCGGCTCCGCTCGTGGAGGCGAGCTTCGCCAGCCACCGCTCGTCCTGGTCGAGGAGGTGCACGACGATCGACTTCGCCGAACGTATCGTGTCGGAGCTCGACGAGAAGGCCGAAGCCGAGAAGATGAAGAGAGGCGGCTCCGCGCTGATCGACGACAGCGAGGTCACCGTCATCGCCACCGGGCCGTCGCCGGCATCGGCGGTGACCACCGCGACTCCCAGGGCGTGGTGGCGGAAGAACTCCCTGAAGGTACTCGGTTCCAAGCCCGGGACCGATGATTCAGGTACGAACGTGGCGAGCCGGTTGTGGTCGGTCAGTGTTGACATTTCTGTTTCTCCTCGCAGATTGCATCGGGGGCGCCGATGCCCCGTGAGAACGAGTATTCATTGCGAACGACGGCTGCTCCATATGGCCGCGCGCCAAGGTTTGCTGAGCATTTGTGCGCGATGCATGAGCGGCGTCAGGAGCGCCTCAGCCGGCTGCCTCTTCGCTGTTCGACGCTTCGCGCAACGACTGCGGTACCCGGTCCACCAGTTCGATGGCCGCCCGCACCCTCGTCGCGTTGTAGTCCGGACCGATTGCCTCTTCGAGCTGGTTGAGGCGATATTTCACCGAGTTCCGGTGTAGATGCAATCGCTGTGCCGTGTCCGAAATGCTCCCACCGCTGTCGATGTAGGTCGCGAGCGTCTCGCGGAGTTCTGCGGAGCGCGGACCGGTCTGCGCGAGCGGCCCGAGAGACGAAAGGACGAACGCGCGCGCGCGTTCGAGGTCGACGGAGAGCAGCGAGACCAGTTCGACGTCTGCATAATCGGTGATCACCTGGGGGTGGGCCGCGAACCGGGCGACCCGCTCCGCCGCGCGTGCTTGGAGATGGCTGAGCCGAAACCCCTCGGGGCCAGGGAGTGTACGCCCGAAGGCGAGGTGTACGCCGGGAGGCAGTGCGAGTGCCTCGGCCGCCTTCGAGATCGATTCGGCTCTGGGAGTACCGATCCACAGATCGTATCGTGTCGCACTGCGGTGGACGGTGAGGGGATCGCCGGGGCTGCGGAATGCGCGGGCGAGGGACCGCGAGATGACGCCGAAATCGAAGGCGCGGGCGATGTCGAGGTCGGCGGCCGGCAATGTCAACGACACGGCGAGATGCTCTTGCTGCAGCGGATAGTCGAGTTGCCTCGCGATTTCGGCGGTTGATTGGGCGCCACCCTCGAGCAACTGTCCCACTGCGCGCACGCGGATCGCGTCCTTGCTGCGCAGCCAGCGCTTCGCCTCCGCCTCATAGGCGAGACTCACGTGCCGCGCGAAGAGCGACCAGGTGGTTACGACGTCCTGCATCATGTCTTTGACTGCGGTCAGCCGTTCGGCTTCGGGAACATAGTGTTCGATCTCGTTGAGTAGTGCTTTGGTGATGAACTCCTCGCCGGCGTGAACGTTTCGAAGCACCTCCCCGAGCGGAATCCCTCGCTGCACGTAGAACGCGACGTTCTCGATCGGTTCGAGTGACTCCGACATGATTGTGAGATCGCCGGTGGAAAGCGCCAGCAGGGTATCGATGGTCGACGCCTCGGTCGCCCGTTCGAGCACCTCTAGTTCTTCGGGCGATCGGTCACCCGGCCAATCCGGCACCGATCGCAGAATGTGATCGGCCATCTGCCGGGCTGCGTCGATCGCCCATGCGGTCGTGTCGGCGCCGAGCACTTTTTCGGCCAGCCGTTTCCGCGCTGGGGACGATACGCCCATAGTTGTCTCGGGTTGACTCAGTTCGTGAATCCACGGATGCGACATGAATCGACCTCCAATCGGCGTTGATCCGGATGCGTCCGATACTGGACTATCCAGAATGATAACACCGTGCACATCCAATTGTGCATTCATTCGCTCCCCACTCCCCGGGGCCAGTGAACTGGGCGCCCTAAACATGCTGTCGGAGAACTTCTGGTGGCCCTGCACAGGCAGGGGATGCCGGCGCCGTGTCCATCATGAGAGACCGATTCGCCCATGCATGTCGGATGCGGGTTTCGACTCCGGCTTTGCGGAGTGTGAAGCCGCGACAGATCCCAGTTCAAAGGAGAACCCAATTGAGAAACAGGCGCATACTCTCGGCGGCCCTCGGCTTCGCCACCGCAGTCGGGCTGCTTGCCGGCTGCGCATCGCAGCCCAGCACGACGGATACTGCGGAAGCTCCCGCGGCCGACGACACGACGTTCGTCTGGGAGGTGGATGACGCCTATACCGGGCCCGACAAGGAATTCTTCTCGCAGGTGGAGCGGCCCGCCGCGATCACTGACGGGGAGGTGACGGTCGGGTTCTTGCAGATCAGCGGTGCGCAGCAGGTGCTGAAGGCAATGGAGGAAGCGGCGAAGGCGGAGGTCGAAGCGCTCGGCGGTACGCTGATCGTGAAGGACGCCGGCCTCGACGTGCAGAAGCAGCAGAGCCAGATCGACGAGCTCATCGCGCAGAAGGTGGACGTGATCATCGGCTACCCGGTCGTCGGTGCGGCACTCACCCCCGGGGTGCAGGCCGCGACGGCGGCGGGCATCCCATTCGTTGCCCTGATGACCCCGCCCGACGTCACGCAACCCGCGCTCGAGGGCGTGGTCACCAACGTGAATCAGGCCATCGATTACGCGGTGTGGTCGTCGATGAACCACCTTGCCGAGGAGCACCCTGGAGCAAGCTTCGCCGTCATGGGCTTCGCAGCCCCCGTCGACACGCTCACCTACATCAGCGAGCGACAGATCTACTGGGGCGAGGAACTCGGCCTGCAGTACCTGGGCCGAGTGGACGCGCAGAGCGACGCGCCGGCCGGATACACGACTGCGGCGACCGCACTCCTCTCGAAGTACCCGGAGGTCGAAATCGTTGTCGCCTACAACGACCAGTCCTCGCTCGCGGCGCAGGCGGCCGCGGCCAGCACTGGGAAGACGGGCATCATCTTCGCGAATCCGAACAGCGGGCAGAGCATCGCCGAAGACGGTCTGCGAGAGGAACGCCTCGACGTCGTCTTCCGCACCGCCTGGGAGCGGATCGGCACCGTCGCAGCGGATGTCGCGATGACGGTCGCCGCCGATCCGGAGGTGGAGTTCCCGCAGACAATCAACGTGCCGGGGATTCTCGTCACGCAGGAAACGGCCGGTGAGGTCCCGTGGATCGGTTGATCGACGAGCAACGGGGCGGTGCGATGGAGATCGCACCGCCCCTGCTCGAGATGTCGTCCATCACGAAGCGCTACGGCGGCACCCATGCGGTCCGTTCCGGTCGACTCGTGATCGAACGTCCTGGTGAAGTGCACGCACTCATGGGCACGAACGGATCTGGGAAATCCACGATGCTGAAGATTCTCTCGGGCGAGGTGCAGCCGGACGGCGGCACGATTCGTATCGAGGGGCGGGAAGTCGTGTTCGGAAGCCCTGCGGGCGCTGTCCAATCCGGGGTCGCGCTGGTCTCGCAGGAGACAGCGGTCGTGCCGCAGCTCAGCGTCGCCGAGAACATCATGCTCGGGAGGCTCCATCGCGGCCCGCTTGGGGTCGACTGGCCGGGAAGCGTTCGACGGGCGACCGAGATCGCCGAATCGCTCGGGCTCGAAGTCGACATGCACGCACCGGTCGGATCACTGCGCGCCGACCAGCGGCAAGTCGTCGAGATCGCACGGGCCATCGCCACGGAGGCGCGCATCCTGATCCTCGATGAGCCGACCAGCTCGCTCGCGGATGACCGGGTGCGCGACCTGTACGAGGTGGTACGTAAGCTCTCGGCCGGCGGAGTATCGATCATCTTCGTCTCGCACCGCCTCGACGAGGTGTTCGAGCTCTCCGATGCGATCACCGTCATGCGTGATGGCGCCTTCATCGAACGGCGCTCGGCTGCCGAGTACACCGTGGACTCCCTCGTGCGCACGATGACCGGCATGGGAACCGACGAACTACCGGGTGCGGCGGCAACCGAGCCGTCGGCGAACGCGACTGCGAAGCACTCGGCGGCCCCTGACGGGCCCCCGATCCTCGAACTCTCACGTCTCTCCGGGGAGGTGCTGAAAGACGTCGATCTCTCGGTCGCTCCCGGGGAGATCGTCGGAGTGGCTGGACTCGGCGGCTCGGGTCGAGAGGAACTGCTGCCGATGCTCTACGGACTGCAACGGCGACGTGCCGGTGAGATCCGAATGCGGGGGAAAGAGCTGCCGGAGGGCGGCCCGCGCAGCCGGATCTCGTCGGGCATGGGGTACGTTCCACCGGATCGCGCGAATCAGGGCATCGTGCCCGCGCTCTCGTGCGTTGCGAACCTCTCGCTGCCGCACGCCGGCGCAAGACCGCTCCTTGCCTCGATCGACCATCGCGCTGAAACGGAGCGCTTCGAACGCCGTCGCCAGCACTTCGGCATCCGAGCCCACAACCCGGCCGGTGCGGTGAGTGGTCTGAGCGGCGGCAACCAGCAGAAGATCGTCGTGGGGAAATGGCTCGACCTCGATCTCGACCTGCTGCTGCTCGAAGAGCCGACCCGAGGGGTCGACGTCGGGGCTCGCGCCGACATCCATCAGCGTCTCCGGGAGGTCGCCGACAGTGGCCTCGGCATCGTCGTCAGTTCATCCGAAGTCGATGAGCTGATGACGGTCTGCACCAAGATCCTCGTCCTCTTCCGCGGCCGCGTCGTCGCCGAACGACCTACCGAGGATTTCGACGAGCACACGCTCACTGCACTCATTGGAGGACACCTGTGACCACCTCGCTCATCGATCCGCCGACAGCCCGCGAACCGCGGGCGTCGCGATCCCTGCTAAAAGCCGCGTGGCATTCGACGGCCAATATCCGCATCCTGCTCATCATGACGGTGCTGCTCGTGCTGATCTTCGGCATCACGCAACCCATCTTCCTTACTCCGGTGAACCTCATCAACGCCATGTCGGCCGTTGCGGTGCTCTGGTTCGTCTCGATCGGCGCGACATTCGTGGTGATCTCCGGTGGCATCGACCTCTCCTCCGGAGCCGTCGCCGCCGCATCCGGGGTGCTGCTCGCGCAGCTGGTGATCGCCGGCGTGCCGTCGATCGTCGCGATCATCCTCGCGATCCTGTTCGGCGCACTGCTCGCGGGCATCACGAACGGCCTGCTCATCGGCTACCTGCAGCTGAATGTGTTCGTCGTGACGCTCGCGACGATGACGTCGATCACCGGAGCGATCAGTCTGTGGACCGGTACCCAGTCGTACTACGTCAGCGACCCGATCCTTTCGTGGATCGCCGTCGGTTCGCTGGGCCCGATCCCGGTGGTGATCGCCTTCATGGTGATCGTGTGGCTGGTGCTGCTCGTGCTGCAACGGCGGAGCTACTTCGGTCGGGCCGTCTACGCGGTCGGTGGCGGGCCGCTCGCAGCCAGGCTCTCCGGCATCCGCACCACGCGTGTGACCGCCCTCGTGTACGCGGTCGCGGGGGCGACGGCTGCCATGGGCGGTCTGGTTGCGGTGGGCAGGATCGGCGCGGCCACACCGATCGTGGATAACACCCTGCCGCTGCAGGCGATCGCTGCCATCCTGCTCGGCGGTTCGACGCTCGCCGGCGGCGCCGGCGGCCTGGGAGGCACGGCGCTTGGCGTCGTCTTCATCGGGCTGCTGCAGAACGGTCTCAGCATCTCCGGTGTGCCCTCCTTCTGGCAGCAGGTGCTTACGGGCGTCGTGCTCGTAATCGCGGTGCTCGGCGATCGGCTCAAGGGCCGCCGACTCCGGTGGCGTCCGCGTCGCGAGCGTGGCGGAAGCGTGCGAGCGAGTGGGGGCGACCCCGAAGGGCAGCCGGACCATGCGGGTGGGCAGGGCGCCGGCGATCAACCGGAGAGCGCGGCCGCGTCCCGCTTGTCCACAGCGCACAAGAGCCCTGAACAGTCTGGCCGGGAGACACATGTTGCGGCACCCCTGTGACGGGAATACTTCCAAGAACAGGGACCGACGGAGCCTCGGCCGACCGCACGACCGGGCCGTCATCCCGATGATCGAACAAGAAAAGTCAAACGAACAAAGGAGTGATCGATGACGACACTGACCGAAAACCGAGAAGACCTCCTCGTCGAGGGGATCGAGCCGAACCGCGAGCTCATCGCCCGCGCCACCGCGCTCAGGGAGCTCATCCGCGAGCACGCGGAGGCGGGGTCCGACGCCGGTCGGGTGGAACCCGTGGTGATGGACGCCATGCGCGACGCAGGCCTTCTGAAGCTCACGGTGCCGCAGCGCTTCGGCGGCTACGAGACCAACTCGCGCACGTTCGTCGAGGTGCTCAGCGAGCTCGCGCAGGGCGACGGATCGACCGCGTGGTCGGCGATGCTCCTGAATATCGGCAACTGGTTCGCTACCACGTGGAGTGGTCGGGCGCAGGAGGAGATCTGGGGCGACAACCCTGACGCGACGTGTTGCGTCATCCTCGCGTCAGGTGTCGTCGGCGAGCGCGTCGAAGGCGGGTATCGCATCACCGGTGGCTGGCCGTACGCATCGGGCTCGTTCGCCGCGACGCACGCGATCGTCGGCTTTCTCGTCGAGGGGCCCGATGGGGAGCCGGTCCCGGCGCTTGGCATTCTGCAGCCTGGGGAGTGGACCGTGGAGCGCACGTGGGTGCCGATTGGCCTGAAGGGGACGGGGAGCGACACGGTTCGCGCGGACGGGATCGTGATCCCGGATCACCGCATCCAGCTCATGTTCGACCTCGTTGAGGGGAAATACGCAACCGAATTCGCGCCGCTCGAAGCGCGTGCCCGGGCGCCGTTCCTGGCGACGGGAACGATCATCTTCGGCGCCGTGCAGATCGGGCTGGGCAAGGCGGTGCTCGAACAGATCGTCGACCGGGTGCGCAACAAGGGCGTCGTCGGAACCGCGTATACCGTGGCCGCGAACTCGCCGTCGCACCAGATCACCATCGCTCGGGCGGCAGCCATGATCGACGCGGCTGAGCAGCTGGCCTTCCGCTCGTGTCGGGACATCGACCAGTCGGCTATCGACGGCGAGTACCCGAACCGACTGCTGCGGGCGCGGATTCGCAACGACACGGGTGCGATCATCGAGCTCATCAACGATGCGATCGACAAGCTGATGAAGGCCGGTGGTTCCAGCACGTTCCTGAAGACCAGCCCGCTGCATCGGATCTTCCAGGACTCCTTCGTCGGGGGCAGCCACGTGCACGCAACCCCCGGCGTCGCGAACGACGTCTACGGCAAGCTGCTGCTCGGGCACACGGAGGATCTGCCGATCCACGTGTAGGTGCTCGGCACCGGCGGTGGCGCATCACGCGTCGCCGCCGGTGCCGGACCGGCGCGTTCGGCAGTTCGCACAGGAGAGAAGAGTCAGCTGTTGCAACACATCGTGGTGTTCAGTACGGGGGAGAAGCCGCGAGCGCCACTCGAGGAGGCGCTCGACCGTTTCGCTCGTGGGATCCGCTCGTGCCCCGAAGTGATCGACGTGAGCTGGGGCGAGAACGTAAACCCGACCGGTCTCGAGCGAGGCTACGAGTTCGTGTGTATCGCCACACTTCCGACGATCGAGGCGATGAAGGGCGAATACTGGAACCACCCGGCGCATCAGGAGCTGCTCGAGCGGCTGCCCGAGGTGTGCGAGTCGCGGTTTGCGCTGGATTATTGCGCCTCTGCGTTGGAAGGGGTGGCATAGTGACGAATCGCACATTGAAGCTCGAGCGCCAGGGGAGCGCGGCATGGCTCGTACTCGACCGGGGTGAGCGCAACCTGCTCGATACTGAACTCACCCGCGCACTCGTCGACGAGCTGGTCCGTCTCGACTCCGATGACTCGGTCGGAGCGGTAATTCTTTCAGGGGCCGGGACCACGTTCAGCGGCGGCGCCGATGGCGCGTGCATTCGAGAGACAGGCACCGCGCAGGCATTCGCTGACGCGGCGGTGGAACTCTTTGCACGGCTTGCGGACCTCGGCAAACCCGTGATCGCCGCGGTGACGGGCGATGCCCTCGCCGGAGGGTTCGGCCTTGCGTGTTCGGCTGATCTCGTCATCACGGTTCGTGCCGCTTCGCTCGGCACGATCGAGACGACGCTCGGCACCTGGCCGACGATCGCACAGGTGCCGGCGAGCCGCCGTGTGCCGCCCAAGGCGGCCTTGCGGAACGTACTGACCGGAGTGCCGTTCACCGCCGACGAGGCGCTCGAGCTCGGCATCGTCGACGAGGTGCTGGAGGATGCCGAGAGCGTACTGGCCCGTGCTGCTGAGCTCGCCGAGCTCGTGGGTCGGGGCAACCGGGCCACCGAACTCGGCCGGCCCCTGCTTTCGGACCTGCTCATCCGAGGAAGTGCCGGGTACCGGAAGGATCTCGAGCGCGGAGCGCAGGCGTTCATCGAGCTCTTCGGCGGCTGAGCCCGTCGATTCTCGATTCGGGTGCGCGACATGTGCACCCCGAGCAGAAATGACGAATGGAGGAATCGGCGATGGTCGAAGTGGGTTTTATCGGACTCGGGAGTATGGGTGCCGCGATGGCCGGCCGTCTGTTGGAGCGGGGTCACCGGGTCCGTGTCTGGAACCGCTCGAAGGGGCCGGTGTCGGAACTCGTGGATCGCGGTGCGTCCGCCGCGGCGGAGCCGGCGGACGCGTTCGCCGGAGGGATCGTACTGAGCATGCTCGCGAATGATGCCGCCGCGCTCGCAGTGTTCGACGATCAGGTGCTGACTGCTCACGCTGGGGCGATCCACGTGAACCTCGCCTCGGTGAGCCCCGCGGCGGCGCGCGAACTCGCGGAACGCCATGCTGCCGCCGGTGTCGCCTACGTGTCGGCCCCCGTGCTGGGTAGGCCCCCGGTGGCGGCGGCCGGGCAGCTGAACATTCTCGCTGCAGGCGACGACGAGGCCGTTCGCCGGGCGGAGCCTCTGATGCGCGACCTCTCGTCGCGCATCTGGTATTTGGGTGAGGAACCGCCGCAGGCGAATATCGCGAAGGTCGCGATGAACTACATGCTCATCCACACGATCCAGTCGCTCGGCGAATCGATCTCACTCGTGGAACGCGGCGGGATCGAGCCCGAGGCGTTCGTGGAGCTGGCGACGAGCACGATGTTCGGCGGCCTCGCGCACCAGATCTACGGTGAGATCATTGCCGCCCGCCGGTATCGGCCGGCGGGTTTCTCGTTGACGCTCGGTGCCAAGGATCTGGGGCTCGCGGAGAGCCTTGCGCGGGAGGAGGGTTTCGAACTGCCGCTGGCGAGTGGGCTTCGAGCTCTGTTCGATGCGGCACTCGCTGACCCGGAGCTCGATGGCGCCGATTGGGCGGCGCTGACGGAGGTCACCCGGGGTCGCTGACGGAGATCGTACGGGATAGCGGTGATGAGGCGCGGGTGCGCCCATCGCCCACCGACTCGTCACGGTATCATCGGGAGAACTCCGAGCGTTGCCAAATAGGCATCTGCTCGGATGAGAGCGAGGCGACAGTCTCGCCTGCGAACCCCTCGTTCCACTCGGCGCGGGGCGGTGGCCGAAGAGGAGAATGATGGCGAGGAGCAAGCCGAGCATCGACCTCGCAGTGTGGTCCGGTCTCCGCGACTCATTCGCATCCACGTACCGCGATGAGGTGCACGTCTCCGAAGCGCTCGCGCGCGAGATCCAGGGACTGATCCTGAGGCAGGAGCTCGACGCGGGGGACCGACTACCCTCAGAACGCGATCTCTCCGAGGTGCTGGGCGTGAGCCGCCCGACGATCAGCAAGACGCTCAAGATCCTCGCGCTACAGGGGCTCGTCACGGCGAAGCGAGGGTCTGGAACCTTCATCGCAGACGAACCGGGCATGTCGAACTCCCCGTCGGTCGATCTGATTCTGAATCTCAACGCCGATTCCGTGCCGAACCTGCTCGAGATGCGCCTGATGCTCGAACTGCGCGGCATGAACGACGCGATCCTGCGGGCCGATGACGCCGACCTCGAGCGCACTCGCCAATACGCCGAGGCGCTCGCCGCGACGAATATCGATGAGATCGCGAACTGGATGAGCGCGGATATCCGGTTCCACCACTCCATCGCCGCAGCCTCGAAGAACCAGTATCTCGAGATGTTCTTCCTGAGCACGCACTCCGCGATCGTGCGCTTCGAATTCCGCGACTGGCTGGCCTCCGGCCGCGCCCCGTCGTGGCAGCTCGAGGCCGATCAGCAGGGGGTGCTCATGGACGTGCACTGGGAGATGCACTCCGCGCTCGTCGAGCGAGATCCCCATCGCGGCGAGCGGGCCATCATCGCTCACCACGAACTCCTCACGGAGCACGTCTCCGACACGCTGCTGGGGGACTGAGCACCCCGTTTCGCTCGGCTTCGTCGCGAGAGCCCGATCACCAGTCATCGCTCATCGGGTGCTACTTTCCGGCGTCGATCGGGGCTGACGCCAACGCGGGTCGCGTCAGCTACGCGCTCTGAGGCGCCCTTGGTCTCCGCGTATTCCCGCGATTCACTCGCATGCGTCGCGCCAGGAATCGGATATCTCACGAAAGTGCCTTGACATTTCTTCGGAGGATCAGTCACACTATCTAAGTGGCTTATCCACTATTATCGAAGGAGATACTCAATGCCCACAGATGATGAGCTGCAGCAAGTCGCCCATCGACTCAGGCTGCACGCGTTGAAGATGGTCGCGCCGCACGGCTTCGGCTACCTGGGTCAGGTGCTCTCGGCGGCCGAACTCTTCGCCGTGGTCTACGGCGAGCACCTCCGTCCCGGTCAGGACAAGATCGTGATCTCGCCCGGCCACTACGTGATCGGCGCATACGCCGGTGCCGTGGAGAAGGGCCTCATCACCGAGGCTGAAGCCGCCACCTACGGCGACAACGATTCGGCGCTCGAGGCAATCGGCACGGAGCGCTCGCCCTGGATCGATCTCACTTGCGGGTCGATGTCGCAGGGACTGTCGGGAGCCGCCGGCTTCGCAATGGCCGCCCGGCTGAAGGGCCACGAGGACGCGACGCGCGTCTTCACGATGATCAGCGACGGCGAACTCGAGGAGGGGCAGATCTGGGAGGCGGCGATCTACATCGCGCATCACCGGCTCCGCAACGTGATCGTGTTCCTCGACGCGAATGATTCGCAGGTCGACGGCCCGGTGTCGATGGTCACGACCCTCGAACCGCTTGCCGACAAATGGCGCAGCTTCGGGTGGGACGCCTACGACATCGACGGCCACGACATCCCCGCGATCCGCGCGGCCTTCGACGCCGCCCTCGCCTCGGATGCGCCATCGGTCATCATCGGCCGCACGTCGATGCGTCAGGGCCTCGACTGCCTGCCCGAATCGGCTGACACTCACTTCATCAAACTCCCGCCGGAGCTCACTCTGGCGGCTACTCGCGAGCTGGAGGCACGCCTTGCTTAACACCGCCCCGTACCGCACCGTGCTGAAGCCCTACGGGCAGGCACTCGTCGAACTCGCACGCAAGCGCCCGGAGGTGCTCTGCCTCTCGGCGGACCTCAGCCGCCAGTGCGAGGTGGATCTCTTCCAGGAGCAGATTCCCGATCGCTTCCTCCTCACCGGCATGGCCGAGGCGCACATGATGGGCATGGCGGGCTCGCTCGCCCGCGAGGGGTTCATCCCCTTCGTGCACACCTTCGGAGTGTTCGCGACGCGCAGGCCGCTCGACCAGATCGCCAATGCCATCGCCTACCCCGACCTCCCCGTGAAGATCATCGGCTTCATGCCCGGCATCTCGAGCCCGGGAGGCCCCAGCCACCAGGCCATCGATGATGTCGCCCTGATGCGTGCGCTGCCGAACATGACGGTCATCGACGTCGCCGATGCGACGGAGATCGGCCAGGTCGTCGAAGAGGTCGCGGATATTCCCGGGCCCGTGTACCTGCGTCTGAAGCGCGGCGAGATCCCCGTGATCTTCGATGAGTCCCACCGGTTCTCGGTGGATCGTGCGCAGCTGCTGCAGGAGGGAAGCGATGTGACGCTCGTGACCAACGGCATGATGCTGGCCTCGTGCATCGCAGCGGCCCGCACGCTCGAAGACGCGGGGATCAGCGCGGCCGTGGTCAACGTGCCCGTCATCAAACCGATCGACACCGCGACGATCGCGGAGCAGATCTCGAGAAGCGGCGCAGTCATCGCCGTCGAGAATCACTCGATCATCGGCGGACTCGGCAGCGCTGTAGCGGAGATCATCGCCGAACGGGGCCTCGCCGCCACGCTCCGGCGGGTCGGTCTCGACGACTGCTTCGCAGAAGGCTCGAAGTCGGCGCCGTTCCTCTTCGAGAAGTACGGCCTCAGTACGCAGCGGATCATCGACGAGGCTTGGGGGCTTGTTGGCCGTGCGGGATCCGCACCTCTCGCCGCAGCCCCCGACCTCGACGCCGGCGAATACGCACCCGTGTAAGCCAAACCCATCAACGACACCATTCCGAAGGACAGATCATGTGCAATGCCCATGGCGGAACCGCCAAGAAATCCATCCCCTTCTACCAGGCCAATCTTCACAGCCCGGCCATCGCCTCTCCCGGTGACGCGACCAGCGTCGACTGGGAGGAGCGTGTCGACTTCTCGCGCCTGCGCACGGAACGGCTCGAGAAGGCACAGCGCCAGCTCGAGAGTTCGTCGCTGGGCGCGCTCGTGCTCTTCGACATGAACAACATCCGTTACACGACTGGCACCCATATCGGCAACTGGGCGCGAGACAAGTACTTCCGCTGCGTGCTGCTGATGCGCGGAAAGGATCCGATCCTCTGGGACATCGGGTCGGCGGCCAAGACCCACCAGGCGTACGCCTCGTGGAACGCCCCGGAGAACTGGCGAGCCGGCGTGAGCACCTGGCGGGGAGCGATCCCCGAGGAGGTCGGCATCGAAAAGGGCAACGCCAAGCGGATCGCCAACATCCTGCGCGAGCACGGGCTCGCGGGCGAACCGATCGGCGTCGACGTTGTTGAACTCGGTGTGTTGCGTGCGTTCGAAGCCGAGGGGCTGACGATCGTTGACGGCAACCACCTCATGCTCGAGGCGCGCACCATCAAGACGGCAGATGAGGTGGCCCTGCTCAATCACGCTGCGACGCTCGTCGACGGCACGTACGAGGAACTCTACCGCTTCCTGCGTCCGGGCGTTCGTGAGAACGAATGCGTGGCGCTCGTCAACGAGTTCCTGTACCGCAACGGTTCAGAGGAGGTCGAGGCGGTCAACGCGATCTCGGGCGAGCGCTGCAGCCCGCATCCGCACGTCTTCTCGAACCGTTACCTGCGCCCTGGAGACACCGCGTACTTCGACATCATCCATTCCTTCATGGGATATCGCACCTGCTACTACCGCACGCTGAATGTCGGGTCGGCGTCGCAAGCGCAGCGCGATGCGTACAAGACCGCGCGAGAGTTCATGGACAATGCACTCACCGAGGTGCGCGCGGGCGCGAGCTCTGCTGACGTGGTGAAGCACTTCCCCGCAGCTCAGGAGTTCGGCTTCAGCAGTGAGGAGGAGGCCTTCGGCCTCCAGTACTGCCATGGGATCGGGCTCGGTCTTTGGGAGCGCCCGCTGATGAGCCGCTACCACTCCCTCGAGCATCCGATCGAGCTCGAGGAGGGTATGACCTTCGCGATCGAGACCTACTGGCCGACCAAGGACGGGTCAGCCGCCGCCCGCATCGAGGAGGAGGTCGTCGTGACGAAGGACGGCTGCGAGATGCTCACGCGGTTCCCGGCGGATCAGCTCTACGTCGCCGGCAAGCAGTACTGGACCGGGGTCGATCTGCCCAAGTAACCCCGACACGAATCGGGCCGGGAAATGGCCCCTCGGAGATGACCGCGCACCTGCGGTGCATCGAGAGGGGCCGTTTCGGTCTTGTGAGCCCTCATGCCCGCAGCGCTGTTCCTCATGATCGGCGTCGGCCTGATTCGCGCAACGGGGCCGGATCGCGTATGCTTTTCGGCGGTGACGTGTCCGAGCGGCCGAAGGTGCGACTCTCGAAAAGTCGTGTGCAGTAACCCTGCACCGTGGGTTCAAATCCCACCGTCACCGCGGAAATGAAGGCCCCGACTCCCCTAGAAAACACTGGGGAGGCGGGGCCTTCGTCGTTCCCTCGCGGAGCGATCCGACTACAATCCGACTACATTCTCCCGAGCTCCTCAAGGTCGAGGATGTTCTCTTGCCTGTGGTGCTCGGGTCGATAGATGCGGGGGTTCTGGTCAGCGGCCCGGATGCAGCGGGTCGCCGGGAGTCGGTGCCTCTGCGGGGAGTTCCTGCTGCACTTCTCTGATCTCGGCAGCACGTGCGGCCTCGGGATGAAACGCCTCGTTGAACACGCCCACCATGCCGGACATCGCCTGATGCGTGCCGCTCTTCTTCGCTTTCCGGTCGCGGAGCCAGACCCAGACGAGTATTGCGACCACGCCCGCAATCACTAGCACCGTGATGATCTCGCTCTTGCTCATGCTCCCATCCTACGGAGGCTGCCGCCCCTCGCTCCGCTCGTGTTGCCCTCTGCTGCGGGGTTATGCTTCAGTCCACGAAACCCTGACCATCCTCACCGGAACCGGAAGTGTTCGGCTTCCTCTTGTCTTCCTCCATCGAGGCTACGAGCCGCTGGCGGCCGCTCACGGTCTTCCGCTCACCTCGCATCGCTGCACGGTCGTGATCGTTGAGGAACTGAGGACGGCGCTTGTTGTGGAGGTAGTACAGCTCCGTATGCTTGAGGTAGCGCTCGGCGGTGTCGCGCCCCGCCTTGGTCTCATTATCGAGAAACGCGTCGAACGCCATCGGGGTCTCGGTCAGCTTCTCCCACGCAGCGGTGATCTCCTCGTCGGTCTCCTCCATACGCTTCTGCTTGATCGCCTCCGCCTGCTGCTCGGCCTCCTTCTCGGCCTTGGCGAGACGATCCGCCACCACGCTCTCAGTGCTCTCCTCTACGGCTTTGACAGCCTCCTCGCGGGCACGACGGCGCACCTCGGGCAGCTGCGCGCGTTCGCGGTCGAGCTGCGCACGGTCTGCGGCGTTGGTCCGCTCGCCCTCGACGACTGCGCTCTCGCGGGCTGCGAGATCGGCGGCCTTCGCGGCATCCTTCTTGCGCGCTGCAGCGATGAGTTCCATGTCTTCGAGATTCCGATCTTCCTGATCCAGCGCCGCCCGCTTCGCGTCCATCATCGCGGCGTACTCGACCTTGCCCGAGCCTGAGAGATGCCGCTCCTTGTCGTAACCAGCCTCGACGGGGTAGCCGAGCGACACCATGCGGTCGCGAAGACCCTTCTGGTAGCGAGACATCTTGTTATGCGGCAGCTCCATCATCTCGCGCACGACGCCGTCCTTGTCGGCGCGCAGCTCGGTGACGTCGCGATGCGATCCCCACATCTGCGAGGACTCGCAGCGGAGCTTGCCGTCGTCCTTCGGGCTGGGCGCGAGCGTGTCCGCCATGATTTGGACGTGCGGGGTCGACTCGTCGAAGTTGATGTCGTACCCGTGGATCGCATCGACGCCCCCGTTGAGGACATCCTCGGCGTAGTAGCGCACCACCTCGTTGAAGTAGCGCAGCGCCTCGTCGCGGTCGCGGGCAACCCAGCGCGAGCGCATCATCGGCTCCCCGGTCATCTTGTTGAGAACTGGCTCACCCGTCTTGTCGTCGATGATCGGGTAGAAGTCCGGCACCTCGACGCACATCGACTTCGGCAAGTGCGCGGTGATCAGCGTCGTCTCGAAACTGTTCGGGTTCCACTTGCGACCGTCACCGCCTACGCGGTCGGCCTCCGCCTCATCGGCGGCGGCCTCCTTGCTCTTGTGCACGCTGCTGTCGCGGCCGGGGCCGATACGCGCGTCGCCGTAGTCGAGAACCTCCTGAATACTCGTAGGCCGACGGAACGTGCCGTCGCCGTTGTTGACCATCGCGACGTTCAGATGCGTGTCGCCGCGGACGATGCTCGACCCCGGCTTCGACGCGAAGAAGTCGGCCTCGTTCGCATCGAGATCGCGCATCGACTCGCGCAGCAGATCGCGACGATCCGCGCGCGTGTTACCCGGCTTACCCTTCTCCTTCGACCCCATGTGCCGAATGTGGCGGATGTTCCCACCGGCACGGCCAATCGCGTTACTCATATCCTGCTCCATCCCGCGCAACGAGCCTCCCGCTGCGCTCCTCGTTGTGCGTGCTGTCGCCGCGTCTGCACGGTCGCCGGGGTACATCCCGACGCCGCTCCGCCGCAATACAAGCTGGGTATCCGAGCCTCGGCTCCGCACTCAGATACCCCGCTTGTATTTAGCCCCGTAAATACAAATCTCGCTGCGCTCGATTTGTACGGGGCGCCTGCGGCGGGCTCCTCGGCCCTGGCGGGCCTCGACGCACCCCTCCGACGACAGCCCACTGGGCTCTCGTCTTCGGCGTGCGCGGCACGTCGAGCACCGGACAGCCTGTTGGCTGATCCGGTGCCCTCCGTGGGGGTCGCGATGCTACGCATCTCGACCGCCGTACGCCTCGGAGCGGTGCTCTTCGGTGTCCGAAGATTCCGACGGCTGCGCGTCGTCATCCTGCGCGGAGGTGTCCGGCGATTCCGCCGCCACCTTTGCCGCGAGGTGCGCCTGTACCTGTCCGGTGCTCAGCGCCTCACGAAGACGCGCCACCGCCTCCGGCGTGTCCGCTCCTACGGACTCCGCGAGCCAGACGCCGAGCGCCTGACGTGCGGACAGCAGCGCCTCGCGCTGACGCTTCGCCTCGGCACGCTTCGCGGCCTTGATCTCGCGGTCGAGCTTGCGGCGCTGCGCTTCCATCTCGGCGATCTTCTTCGTAGCCATTCCGGCTCCTCTCGTGTGTGGTGATCAGCCCGCCGGTCGGCGAGCCGGGGTCTCGTTAGGCAGAGAGCCGAGGGTGCTTGCTGGGCATGGACGTGACCGGAACCGGGCCGAGCAGCAGACCGTTCTTGCGGATGTCCGCCACTTTCTCCTCCCGCTTCGCGATCCGGCTCTGGCGCTCCTGATCGGTGACCAGAGGGCACTCATCGCCGTGCTGATCCCAGACACCGGGATAGCTGGCACAGGTGCACAGGTCACGCATGACCTGTGCACGCATCTGCTCACGCTCAGCAGCGAGGGCAGCGCGCTCGATCTCGTAACCGCGCTCTACAGCGGCCTGCATCTCGACCTCGCGGCGCTCAGCCTTCTCGCGCTCGATACGCTCGCGCTCGGCAACCTCAACAGCAGCCTTCTGCGCGAGGTAGCTCTGCACCTCCACCGGCGAGATCCGCTCGGCAATATCGCTGTTGCGCTCCAACAAAATTGTGATCGCCAGATAACGAGCAGCCGCCTCAACACCCTTGATGACCCCCACCGGCTCCATCCTGTGCGTCGTCGTGATCTGACCGAGGTGAGCACCTGACCGACTCACGACAGGCTCCACGCGCCGCTCGCCATTCGGCGGCGCTATCACGCGCTGGATCGTGACGAGCATCTCGCGCCGGATGACCGGATAATCAGTGAGATCGTCGCCGGTCAGCGCAATGTCACTCGGTATCGAGACCTCAACCGTGAGGCACAGACGACGCAGGTACTCGTCAATATCCGACGGCGGAAACCGCCTATCGTTCTCGGCGTTATACGCCAACACATCGCTCGACCTACGGGCCTTCAGCGAGAGCCCGAACGACTGAGGCGTCTCCGTAGTGGACATCAGGATCGCGCGAGGTGCAACGACCTGCTTGCTCCGGCTGTGCCGCTTCGACACCTCAAGAGCCCGGTTATTGTCCAGGTAGTTCAGCCCCTGGTTGTAGGACGGCAGCATGTCGTACCGGGCATCGTCGTGATGCACGATCTTCGCCGTGCCGATAGCCTCCTGGGCGTTCGTGGCAGGTGGCTCAGCGAGCGGCAGATCGACGCCCGCCAGAGCGGCGATGCCCTGCATCTCGCTGACGACCTGATCGACCAGGACGCCCTTGCCGACACCTTTTTCACCGCAGATCAGCACCGGCGTCTTATACCAGGTCTCACCGAGACCGGAAGTGAGACCTGCACTCTGCATCTGCTCGTAATCGCTTCGCAGATCGCGCAGGCGAGGCAGATCATCGGCGTAGGCGTCGCGATCCTTCTCTCGCGCCTCGGCGAGCGTCATACCCTCCATCACCGCGCGGCGGAGCTTCATCTTGCGCGCCTTCAACCCCATGCCGTTGTCGGCAGCCGACGCGCGCCCCGCCATATGGGCATCGAGCTCCTTCGAAAAATCGAAGTTCGCGACCACCCGACCGCGGCCGTACTGATACTTTCCCGGTTTGGTCTCCTGCTTGTTGTCAACCAGGTAGAAACGCTCCGACTGGGCGACGCCACGGATAGCAGCCTTGCCTCGCGACTCGTGAGGCAGATACTCTGCCAGGTCGAAGAAAGCCTTCTCGGCGGCGTTGCGCCCCTTGTGTGTCTCGCCGCCTTCCTGAGCAGCTTTCTCGTTCGGAAGAACCACCTTCGCCGAGGGAACCATGAACGCATCGGAGACCGCGCGAATCGTCGGGCGAGCATCCCTGCCGTCGACTTCTCGGTGGCACCAGATCACCATGTGCCAGTGAGCACCCTTGAGCCCACAGCAGAACGGCTCCCCGGTGCCCTCGTCAACCTCCACGACGCGGTCGCGGAGATGCCAGATGTAGGCGACGCGATAGATCCGAGCCCCCATCGCTTCGAGACCGGCGTCGATGTGCTCTTGTGAAGTCATCGGCTCGCCCGTGGTCGGATTGTTCAGATACTGCATCAGGCTGAACACCTGCGACTGAGCCCGGGCCCGCTTCTTCTGAGCGTCTGACTCGGCAGCCTTCGCAGCCTCGAAGAACGCCGTAGCGGCCTCGACGTGCTCCGGCGTGGAGACCACGACAAACGGCTCGACGTCGTCGCTCGGGTCAGCGCCCGGCACGTCGAACGAGGCGTAATCGAGCTCTGTACCCGTTTCAAGTTTGAGGCCCGAATCTGTCCCCATTTCCGAAACGGGGGCGGGCGAACCCAAGGAGTCGCCCGCGCGCGATCCCTTGTAAACACAGGGATCGGTGGGGGTCGGCGAGAGGTCTGCGGAGACCGTGTCCCCATTTACCCGTTTTTTCTGGGAAAGATGCTCAGCCTCAAAAACGGGATTTTCGGCGGCGTTTTCTGCGGCGACCATCAGCGCACCTCCTCGGAGGTGCTGGTGTGCTCGTTGGCGAGCAGCCATGCGTCGACGACCTCGGGCCGATAGTACGGCGACCGGGTGCCGACAGGTCGGATGTAGGCCGGGCCGTGGCCCTTGGTGCGCCAGTCTTCGAGCTTGCGGGTACTGACGTTACCGTTACGGTCGCGGTGACCGAGGCGCTCGGCGAGCTGCTCCTCAGTCAGGAGCGAGTCGAGCACGGGAGCCGACGGCTCAGAAAGACGGCGCTCGACGAGGGCGAGGCGCTCATCGAGCGCACTCAGATCGGTGGGTGCAGATGCGGGCATAGCGGTACTCCGAGGTTGATTCCCTCAGAGACCTGATAGCCGTCCGCATTAGCCGGAGCTTGGCGTGTCTTCTGTTCGCCCGAGTGGACTAGCGCCTTTGTTGTAATTCGCGCCTGACGACCACTATACACGAAAATGCCGTAAGCTCACAATAACTACCGACTACTACGAACCACGAGGGGGCCCGCATGGCGAGCGTCGAGCGCGATCCACGGACGAACGGCCGCACCTGGCGGGTGCAGTACCGCAAGCCAGACGGCAAGCTCACCAGCAAGGCAGGCTTCCGCGTCAAGCGCGACGCAGAGGCGTTCGCGGCCACGACCGAGGTATCCAAACACCAGGGCAGCTACATCGCGCCCAGCGACGCGCAGGCGACCGTCGGCACGCTCGGGGCCGACTGGCTCAAGACCCACGAGGCAGCGGTCAAGCCCTCGACCTACCACAGCAGCGAGAGCGCCTGGCGCATCCACGTCGAGCCGAAGTGGGGCAAGCGCAAAGTTGGGTCGCTCCGGCACACCGAGATAGCCGGATGGGTCGCCGAGCTGGCAGCCGACAAGTCGGCGACCACGGTCAAGCGCGCCCACGGCGTTCTCGCGGCGATCCTCGACGGGGCCGTGCGCGACCGACGCATCCAGTCGAACCCGGCGCGCGAGGTGAAGACACCAAAGAAGACGAAGAAATCGAAGCCGTACCTCACACACCGCCAGGCCGAGCGCCTGTCCAAGGCGTCGCGCTATCCCGACCTCGTGCTCTTCCTCGCCTACACCGGGCTGCGCTGGGGCGAGGCGACCGGGCTCAAAGTGAAGCACCTCGACACCAAGCGCCGTCGCGTGTCCGTCGAAGAGAACGCGGTCATCGTGAACGGGCACGTGCAGGTCGGCACGCCGAAGACTCACGAGCGCCGCACCGTGCCGTACCCCGAGTTCCTCGACGACGCCATCGCACGGGCGAGCAAGGACAAGGGGCCGGAGGCGATCCTCTGGGAAGCGGAGGCGGGCGGCTACCTCCGACCGGGCAACGCAAAGTCGGGCTGGTTCGAGGGGGCGGTCAAGCGCGTGCGCGCCGAGGATCAGGAAGCCGTGGCCGAGGCGAAGAAGAACAAGAAGCCCGAGCCTCCGGTCATGCCCCGCGTGACTCCCCACGACCTCCGGCACACGGCGGCATCGCTCGCGATCAGCGCCGGGGCCAACGTCAAGGCGGTGCAGCGGATGCTCGGCCACGCATCGGCGGCGATGACGCTCGACACCTACGCCGAGCTGTTCGACGACGACCTCGACGACGTGGCTGCAGCTCTCGACCAGCAGCGCCGGAAGGCGCTCGGCGGCGACTGAAACCGACTACATTCCGACTACAGACTTATCGGGAGCACTTGCGAATCGCCGTAGCCATCGGGAGCAAATGTGGCGGAATCATGCGGATGTAGGGGGACAGCTCCGAGGTCTCCGGGCCACGATAGGGTTTCAAATCCCACCGTCACCGCCACTCGAAAGGCCCCGACTCCCCTAGAAAACACTGGGGAGGCGGGGCCTTCGTCGTTCTCGGCGTTGCGCCCCGATTCCCGGCTTGCAGGACAGAACCCCTCCACACACTCTTGCGCTCGGTTCGTTCGTCACTTTGATGCACCATGTGCGCCGAATAGTGCATCAAAGCGACAGATGAATCGTGTGCGAGTTCTGAGTGTGCAGCCGAGGCGCAGCCCTGCTGCGTACGCGCGTTGCCTGGACTTCCATGGAGTTGAACTGCGGCGCACCACACCGTTCGCCCTAGGCTGGAAGCAGCGCCGTGCGGTGAACGCCGGCCGACGGAAGGGGCGCCATGAGTGAGGTCGAACTGGCAGGGGTCGCGCTCGATGCCGGGGGCCAGCCGGTGCTGCTGTTGAAGCCGGTCGGAGGGGAGCCCGACCAGGGGAAGATCCTGCCGATCTGGATCGGGCCCCTGGAATCGATGTCGATCCTCGCCGCGGTCGAAGGGGCGCCCACGCCGCGCCCCTTCGCCCACGACCTCATGCGTGCGCTCATCGAGGCGATCGACGGCGTGATCCTGGGCGTGGAGATCACGCGGATCGACGAGGGCACCTTCTATGCCGAGGTGCGCATCGAGGGATCGAACGGGGAGCACCTGGTCGATGCCCGCCCGTCGGACGCGATCGCGCTCGCCGCGAGGACCGGCGCGCGGATTTTCGTCGCCGACGAGGTGCTCGCCGAGGTGGGGATTGAAGACACGCTGACCGGGGGCCCGTCGCCCCACGACGAGGCCGCCGATGAGGAGCGGCTCGAAGAGTTCCGCCGGTTCCTCGACACGGTAGACCCGGAGGACTTCGGGGAGTAGCGGGCGGGTGACAGCCCGAGGGCTCCGGGCTTCTTCTACGGTCATCGCGCGTGCGAATAGAATGCGGAATACACCCAGGTCGAATCGCGGATTGCATGCGAAATCGAATGGAGACGGGAGCTGATCGGCTGATGCATGACACCGTGCCCGATGAGGGGTTGACTGCGGCTCAGATGCTCGAGCAGGGATTCGACACGGTCAATCACCTGGGCCACGAGGTGGTCGAAGGACTCACAGGTGACGAACTGAGCGAACGCCTCGATGCCGACGCGAACCCGATCGGCTGGCTGGTCTGGCATGTGGCCCGCGTGCAGGATCAGCTGCTCTCCCCGCTCGGTGGCTTCCCCGAGCTGTGGCATGCAGACGGATGGGATGCGCGCTTCGATCTCCCGGGCACCGACTCCACGGGCGAAGGGCATTCGAGGGAAGAGGTCGCGCGCGTGCCCGTACAGGACGCGGCGCTGCTCCTGGCCTACGCGGATGCCGTGCATGCCCAGGTGGTGCGGGTCGTGCGGGCCTTCGGCGCCGCGAGCCCTCAATCCGCCGCATCTCACGCACCCGAGTCGGGCACGGGCAAGCTCCTCACGGGGATTCTCTTGGCGGTGACGCAGCACTGCGGCCAGGCGGCATACGTGAAGGGGATCCTCCTGCGCCGGCGGCAACCGGCCCAGTGACGTCGCGCGTGACCTACGCGCCCCGGTTCCGCCGCCGCACGGCCCGATCGGGCCGGCCCCCGAGGTAGGAGGCCGCCGGGTCGATCACGAAGCCCTGGCGCAGCGCCTCGCGGCCGATCAGCATGCGGAACACCATCTCGTCGCGGCTCGTCAGCGTGACCTCGGCCGGGATCGCTCGCCCGCACAGCGAGACCTCCATGAGCACGACCAGGCGATCCTGCGCGTGCCCCGACGAGCTGCGCACCGAGCGCCGGTCGTGCACCGGCCGCTCGACCACGACGGCGTCGAGATCGCTGTCTTGCCAGGGGTGCACGGTGAAGCGCACCCACTCGTCGCCATCGCGCTCGAACTCGACCACCTCCGAGGCGTGGAGCGCCGAGGTCTGCGCGCCGGTGTCGATCTTCGCCTTCATCCATTCGATGCCGACCTCGGGCAGGCCGATCCATTCACGCCACCCCGTGAAGGTGCTTGAATGGTCTGGTTCGAACACGCATCTATCTTGGCAGGTCACACGGTGAAACTGGCGATCCTCTCGCGCGCCCCGCAGGCGTACTCCACGCAGCGACTCCGCGCCGCGGCCGAGCAGCGCGGGCATCGCGCCCTCGTGCTCAACACGCTGCGCTTCGCCATCGACCTCTCCGACAACGATCAGCCCGACCTCCGCTACCGAGGCAAGCAGCTGAGCGACTACGACGCGGTGCTGCCCCGCATCGGCAACTCGATCACCTACTTCGGCACCGCGGTCGTGCGCCAGTTCGAGCAGATGGACGT
>JAGQTL010000159.1 GCA_020439035.1 Leucobacter sp.
GAATCTGCATCGGTGAATCCGGGCTTAGAACAGCGCATTCGCAACCTCGAAGGCGACGACGGCCTGGCGCTGCGACGGCGGATCGGAATGGCATTGGTGGTTGTCGGCCAGATGCTCCCAGAGGGTGCGATCAAGGACGGCGCGGCGCCGCTTTGGCGGCGCGATCCGGCATCCCTCGTCCCCCTCCGGGATTCCCGCCATCATGACGGGCATGATCCTTGTGCCGAGCGAGCGAAACCCCCGCTGGGCGCCTGTGAAAGCGAAGCGCGTTAGTTGACACTTCACAGTTTGCGGGCTATTGTTCAGCCATACTTCACGTCTCTCGATGTCGAGGATCACTGCGAGCCCGTCGGTCATGGCGATCGCGGGCAATGGGGATCGCGACGTCCGATCGGACGCGGAGCGCACCCGCGGAGTCGCAGGCCTCGCCCTGCGCGGAACAGTGATCGGAGGAGACGTGACCAATCAGACCGAGACGGCGCCCCGCGCCGTTGCACAGGAACGCGCGACGAAGACGCATGCGCCCTCCGCGGATGACGCGCTTCACGGCGAGGCCGGCCTCGATTCAGTGCGGCGAGCACTGCAGCTGCTCAAGGCTCTGCAGGATGGTGAGTCGCTCGCGGTGAAGCAGGCCTCGGAGTTGCTGGGCGTCGCTCCCGCCAGCGCCCATCGACTGCTCACGACGCTGAAGCTTGAGGGCTTCGCGACGCAGACGGGCGATCGCCGCTACCGCGCGGGCACCCAGCTCTCCCCGTTGAAGCCCCGCCCGATGACCCGGGCGGACTTCAAGGCGACGGTGTGGCCGGTGATTTCCGAGCTGCGCGAACGCACGGGCGAGACCATCCATGTGTGGACCCGGCGCGGGTCGCTGCTCTACCTGCTGCATTCGGTGCCGGGCTCGGCGGGCGGTTCGGTGCCGCACGACGCGCTCTCGCGCATTCCCGCATACACGACCGCAAGCGGGCGCGCGCTCCTCGCCGAGCTGCCGAACGAACAAGTGCAGAGCATCCACAAGCAGGGCTTCATCCCGTGGCGTGACGCCAAGATCACCTCGATCTCCGCGCTGAAGCGCCGCCTGTCGTCGATTCGTCGTGACGGCTACGAAGTCACGGTCGAGGAAGCGATACAGGGCACGAGCGGGCTCGGGATCTGCATCCATGATCCGTGGCATCGCCCGATGCTCGGTCTGGGGCTCGCGGTGCCGAACCGGCGGTTCGAGCGCTCGAATGTCGCGCGGCTCAGCGAGGCGCTCGAAGACTCCCGTGTCCAGGCGGAGAAGGAGCTGACCCGCTTTCACGTGGAGCAGCAGTTCTTCGGCGAGGACTGACTCGTCGCCCGGTTTCGACCAGCGGAACTCGCGCACGGTTCGGTGCGCCCGCGATTTCGTCTCGCCTACTCTCACCAATCAGACGGTGCATGACGCGTAGCGCCCGGCACCTTGTCGAATCGAGACCTCGAGCATTCGAGGGCCCGAGAACTCGAGATTTCGGGATGAGAGGAACACGATCATGGCTGGGAGTGGGTCGTCGAGGATGACGAAGAACGTGGCTGCAGGGAGCGAGTCGGAAGCCGAGATCGAAGGCCTGCTGGCGCGCATCGCGCAGTTGCGCCCGCTGCTGCGCGAGAACGGCGCGCAGGGAGAGCAGGATCGGCGCGTGCCCGAGGAATCGATCGATGCCCTGCGCCGGGTCGGGGCCCTCCGGGTCTCCGTGGCGAAGCGCTACGGCGGGTACGACATGGGTCACGGCGACGCGATGCGTGTCGGGCGCGAGGTCGGTCGCGCCGACGGTGGCACGGCCTGGGTCGTGTCGCTGCTGAACTCCGGAGCCTGGTACACGCGCCAGTTCTCGGAGCAGGCGCAGGACGACATCTTCGCGGAGAACCCCGACACCCTCGTGTCGGCAGTGGTGGCCCCGACCGGTACGGCGCGCAAGGTTCCCGGCGGGTACGAGGTGACCGGCAAATGGTCGTACAACTCCGGCTCGTGGCACGCCGACTGGGCGTTGGTCGCGGTGCGCCTGCTCAATGCCGAAGGCGAGCCCGCGGGTGAGGGCCAGGTGCTGATCCCGGCATCCGACTACGTGATCGAAGACGTGTGGCGAGTCGCCGGGATGCGCTCTTCGGGGAGCAACCTGCTGGTGGCCGACGGAGCGTTCGTGCCCGAGCACCGCGCGCTCGTTACCGTTCCCGCTGATGCGGCCGGAGGTGCTGACGGTGCGGCGGGCGACGGGGCCGACGGCGCGGAGCCGCAGTACCGGGCCGCATCCGTGCCGCTGGCGCTCCTCGGCCCGCAGCTGGGTCTGGGCCGAGCGATCCTCGACGCGGTCCTCCTCGAATCCGGCGGCCGCGGTGTGGCCTACACGTCCATCGAGCGGAGGGCGAGCTGGGTCCCGTTCCAGCTCGACGTCGCACGGGCCGCGCAGATGCTCGACACCGCCGACCTGTTCGCGGAGAGCGCGGCGGCCTATCTCGACTCACTCGATCTCGGGGCTCCGGTCGAGTACCTCGAGCGCGCGCGCGTGCGCGGCGACGTGGGGTGGGCGGTCGAGAACGTGACGGGAGCCATCGAACTGCTGCTCTCGGCGAGCGGCTCGGGGGCGTTCGCCGACTCGAACGCCGTGCAGCGCCTGTGGCGCGATCAGGCGGTTGTCGCGCGGCACGGGTACGTCTCGCCTCCGCTCGCACTCGAGATCTACGGCAAGGCCCTGCTCGGCGAGCCCAACCCGATGACGGTGCTCATCTGAGGCCCATCCGGGGCCTGTTCCGGCAGGTGGAATATCGGCACCGTTGGTGTCGGCCTCTTCCGAACCGGAGCTATTTTTCATGTGGCGGTAGAGCTCTGAGAGCTGTGCGGCCATTCGACACGCAAAGGAGCGAGACATGAGTCGAGGCACTCGCCGGATGCTGTTCACGCATTTCACGAGCTTCGCCCCAGCCGGCCCCGCCGGCGCGCAGTGGGATCATCCGCGCGCGCGGGAGTTCGATTACCTCGACCTCGACCACTGGATCAAGCTCGCGCAGGCGCTGGAGCGCGCGTGCTTCGACGCGTTCTTCTGGGCCGACCACAGCGGCGTGCACGATGTCTACCAGCACTCCTACGAGACCGCGGTGCGCGAGGCGATGCAGTTTCCGCTCGGTGATCCGCTCGCGCTCACCGCGGCGCTCGCGAGCTCGACCGAGCATCTCGGCTTCGCGTTCAGCTCGAATGTGATTCAGGATCACCCGTATTCGTTCGCGCGCCGACTCTCGACCCTGGATCACCTTACGCGGGGCCGCATCGGCTGGAACATCGTGACCTCCTTCCAGCCGTCGGCCTGGCGCAACTTCGGCTTCGACGAGGTGGCGGATCACACCGCCCGCTACGAGCAGGCCGAGGAGTACGTGACCGTGCTCTACAAGCTGCTGCAGGGCTCGTGGCAGGATGACGCGGTCGTGCGCGACCTCGAGCGCCGCGTCTACGCGGAGCCGAGTCGGGTGCATCCGATCGCCCACGAGGGCACCTACTACCGTGTCCCGGGCATCCACACGAACGAGCCGTCGGTGCAGCGGGTGCCGGTGCTGTTCCAGGCCGGCACTTCCGAGGATGGGCGGGCGTTCGCGGCGCGCAACGCCGAAGGCATGTTCCTCCACCCCCACAGCGTCGAAGCCGCGGCCAAAGTGGTGAACGACATGCACCGTCGCCTCCGCGCGGTCGGCCGCAACCCGGAAGACCTCGCGTTCCTCGTGTTCAAGACCTTCGTCGTCGGCTCGACCGAAGAAGAAGCGCAGCGCAAGAGCGTCGAGGCCGATGAGTACCTGAGCAGTGATGCCAGCCTCGCGTTCTTCAGCTCGACGCTCGGCACCGATCTTTCCGAGATCGACCTCGACTCACCGATCGGTCAGCTCGAGACCAATGCGCTGCAGGGGCACATCAAGGCGCTCATCGACGCCGCGCCCGACAAGAGCTGGACCTTCCGCGAACTCGTCTCCACGCTGACGGGCGCGCGCACCGTCGGCACCCCGGAGCAGATCGCCGATGAGATCGAACGGTGGCAGGAGGCCGGTATCCACGGCTTCAACATCAACAGCATCACGGGCCCCTGGGACACCTTCGATTTTCTGGATCACGTCGTACCGGTACTGCAGCGGCGCGGGCTGATGCAGACCGAGTACGCGCCGGGAACCTTCCGCGAGAAGCTCGCGAGCGGCACGGGTGCCGCGGCCGGGCCGCGGCTCAACGAACGGCATCCCGGTTCACGCTTCCTCCACAGCGCTCAGCGCGGGCACTGACGTCCGCCGGCGCACCACCACAACGAAGAAGAAATGGAAGACAAGATGAAACTCACTCAGAAACTGACCAAGGGCCTCGCCCTCGGTGCGGCGGCGGCGCTCTCCGTGGGCATGCTCGTCGGCTGCAGCTCGGGCACCTCGGGCGGCTCGGAATCCGGCGGCGAAGGCGGCGGCGGTGACACGTTCACGGTCGGCATCAGCGTGGCCGCGGGGCAGAACTCGACGCTGCAGGCCATCGTCGAGGGTCTGCGCGCAGAGCTCGAGACGGTGGGGGGCGAGCTCATCACCGCTGATGCGCAGCTCGACATCGACAAGCAGATCGCCGATATCGACACCTTCGTCAACCGCGGCGTCGACGCGATCGTCGTGCAGCCGCTCGACTTCCCGACCCTCAGCAGCGCGCTGCAGCGAGCCGATGCGGCGGGGATCCCGCTCTTCGGCAACGACGCCCTCGTCGGCAGCGACGTGACCGCGGAGGATCTCGCACCGCTGCGGTCGCATGTCCGCACGGCTCGCCCGGCCGACGAGATCGCCGCATTCATCGATGAGCGCATCGGCGGCCAGGGCAAGGTCGGGGCCATCGGCATCGCCGCCCCCGTCGCGCAGCTGCAGTTCTTCGTCGGCGAGTTCGAGAAGGAGATGGAGTCGCGCCCCGGCATCGACTTCGTCGGCACCGTCGGCAACCAGAGTGACGACGCCGCCGGTGCTCGCCCGCTCGCCGACGCCATGCTGACGCAGAACCCGGATCTTCGCGCGATCTTCGCGTACAACGACCCGAGCGCCATCGGCGCCGCCGCCGCCGCGACCGCTGCGGGCAAGCGCGATCAGGTGGTCATCACCGGATTCAACGCCAGCCAGGACGGCATCGATGGGGTGCGCGACGGCACGATCGACGCCACCTGGGATTACCGTGCACCCGATGAGGGGCAGCTGCTCGGTCACCTGATCATCGAGTCGGTTCTGAACGGCAAGGAGATCGGTTACCACTACGAGGTCGTGAGCGCGAAGCTGACGCAGGACAACATCGACCAGTTCGTGCCGTGGGAAGAGCGCATCGAGCAGATCCGCCAGGGCACGTTCGTCGGTGTGCCGATCGACTGACCACTGCTGAAAGAAGAGACCAGACCATGATCGAGATCGACGGGATTTCGAAACGGTACCCGGGCGTCACCGCGCTCTCCGATGTCAGCATGACGATCGGACAGGGCGAGGTGCTCGCACTCGCCGGTGAGAACGGCTCGGGCAAGTCGACGCTGATGAAGATCCTCGCGGGCCACATCCAGCCCGACGACGGACGGATTCTGCTCGACGGCGCGCCGACGCAGTTCCAGACCCCCACGGATGCCGTGGCGGCGGGTATCGGTCTGGTCGAACAGGAGCTCGCAGTAGCACCGCATCTGTCGGTGGGGGAGAACATCTTGCTCGGTGCGCTCCCCCACCGTCGGGCGCCGTTCGGTCTGGTCGACTGGCGCGAGGTACGCCGCCAGGCACGTGCCGTCATGGACGTGCTGCAGATCGACGTGAGCCCGCGAGCCATCCTCGGCGACCTGCCGGTCAACGTGCAGCAGCTGGTGGCGATCGCCTGCGTGCTGGCTCGGAAGCCTCGGCTGATGCTGCTCGACGAGGCGACGAGCTCGCTCTCCGAGGATGAGACCGCCCACGTGCTCAAGACGGTGCGATCACTGCGCGACGACGGCATGTCGATCGTCTTCATCTCTCACCGCATGCGCGAGATGCGGCAGGTCGCCGACCGCATCGTCGTGCTCCGCGACGGCGTCGTGAGCGGTGAGGCGATGATCGACGAGATCAGCGACGACGAGGTCGTGCGCATGCTCGTCGGCCGCGAGCTCAAGGAACTCTTCCCCGAGGGCAACCGTGCTCCGGGGGAGCGCGAGGTGCTGGAGGTGCGCAACCTCGATGCCGGCCGCGTGCTCCGCAATGCCTCGCTCACGGTGCGCGAGGGCGAGATCGTCGGGCTTGCGGGCCTCGTCGGTTCCGGCCGCTCCACGCTCGCGCAATCGATCGGCGGGGCCATCCGCCCGGATGCCGGCTCGATCGTGCTGGAAGGCAGAGAAGTACGGTTCCGCCACCCGGTCGATGCGCTGGACGCGGGTGTCGGCTTCGTCGGCGAGAACCGCAAGGCGCAGGGCATCCTGCCGGGGCGCTCGATCACCGAGAACCTGACGGTGATCGACACGTCGAGCCGCTCCCGCCGCCGTGGACTGCTCTCGCGCAAGCGCGAAGAGCACCGGGCGCGCGGAGCCGCCGCGGAGGTCGGCGCGAAGTACGGGCGGCTCTCCGAATCGATCGAGAGTCTGTCGGGTGGAAACCAGCAGAAGATCCTGCTCGCCCGAACCCTCCTGCGCAAGCCCAAGCTGCTCGTGCTCGACGAGCCGACGCGCGGCGTCG
>JAGQTL010000160.1 GCA_020439035.1 Leucobacter sp.
GTGACGACCGACTACGTGCTGGGCCTCACGGTCGTGCTCGCCGACGGCAGTGCGGTGACGCTCGGCGGGCCGCGACTGAAAGACGTCGCCGGCCTCTCGCTCGTGAAGCTCTTCGTCGGCAGCGAGGGCACGCTCGGCATCGTGACCGAGGCGGTGCTGCGGCTGATCCCCGAGCGCGCGGCGCCCGCGACGATCGTCGCGGTGTTCCCCGATCTCGGCGAGGCGGCCCAGGCCGTCATCGACATCACGCGCGCGATGCGCCCCTCGATGCTGGAGTTC
Source organism: Leucobacter sp. (assembly GCA_020439035.1). GTDB lineage: Bacteria > Actinomycetota > Actinomycetes > Actinomycetales > Microbacteriaceae > Leucobacter. The sequence goes on from JAGQTL010000160.1 coordinate 280, forward strand.
CTCGACCGGCCCACGATCGGGGCGGTGGAGGATGAGCGGCGCATGGGGCTCGACCGAACCGCGGCCGCGATGATCATCGTGCAGATCGACGAGGGCGGCGCGGAGGCGTTGGCCGAGGTCGAGCGCCTCTGCACGGCTCGCGGCGCAAGCGAGTACTACGCGACGAAGGATCCCGACGAGGGGGATGCCTTCGTCGAGGCCCGCCGTGCCGTGCTCCCGGCCATGGAGCGGCTCGGCCGCCCGCTGATCGAGGACGTCGGCGTTCCGGTGCCGCGGCTCCGGGATCTCGTGCTCGGCTGCGAGCGCATCGGCGCCGAGTTCGGCGTGACCGTCGCGATCGTCGCGCACGCCGGCGACGGCAACACGCATCCGACGCTCATCGTCGATCCGAACGACCCGGAGCAGGAGCGGCGCGTGATGCTCGCATTCGACGCGATCATGCGGCTCGCGACCGAACTCGGCGGCACGATCACGGGCGAGCACGGGGTGGGCCGTCTGAAGACGGCCTGGCTGCGGGAGAACCTCGGCGATGCCGCCTACGAGCTGAATCTGCGCGTCAAGCGCGCGCTCGATCCGCAGGGTCTCTTCAACCCGGGATCGAAGTTCCTCGAGTCCGAGCTTCGAGGAGGGACGGCATGACGCTGGGGCTCATCTGGGCGCAGGCCCGGGGCGTCGCCGGCCGGGGCGCCATCGGGCGGGACGGCGACATGCCGTGGCATCTGCCCGAGGATCTCGCGCACTTCAAGGCCGTGACGCTCGGGGCGCCGGTGATCATGGGGCGCCGCACGTGGGAATCGCTGCCCGCGCGCTTCCGCCCGCTGCCGGGGCGCACGAACGTGGTGGTGACGCGCGCGGCGGGGTACGCGGCGGACGGTGCCCGCACCGCGGCGTCGTTGGAAGACGCGTTGGCCCTCGCCCGGGGCGACGCGGCGACCGCCGCGGCCGCGGAGCGGATCTGGGTCATCGGCGGCGGGGAGCTTTACCGCGCGGCGATGCCGTTCGCGGCCGAACTCGCGGTGACGCGGATCGAGCTCGACGTGCCCGATGCCGACACGTTCGCGCCCGAGATCGGTCCGGAGTGGCACCTGGTCGACCCGGGGGAAACGCGCGTCGCGGCGAACGGGCTCGCCTACCGCTTCGAGCGGTATCGGAGGTAGCCCGGTGCTCTCGGGTACCCTAGACGGGTGACGACTACAGAGAATCCCTTCGGCCAGGTCATGGTCGCGCTCGTGACCCCCTTCCACCCGGATGGCGAGGTCGACTGGGAGGCCACGGAGCAGCACATCGACACCTGCATCCAGAGCGGTGCCGACGGCATCGTGGTCACCGGGACCACGGGGGAGACGTCGACGCTGACCGACCCCGAGAAGATCAAGCTCGTCGAGGTCGCCAAGTCGGTGAGCTCGGGCCGCGCCAAGGTGATCACGGGCGGCGGATCCAACGAGACCGCGCACGCGATCGAGCTCTACCAGGCCAGCCAGAAGGCCGGCGCGGACGGCGTCATGATCGTCACCCCGTACTACAACAAGCCGACCCAGGCCGGCCTGCTCACGCATTTCCGGCTCGTCGCCGACGCCACCGACCTGCCGGTGATCCTCTACGACATCCCGGGTCGCACCGGCGTGCCGATCGCGTACGAGACGATCCTGCGCCTCGCGAAGCACCCGAACATCGTCGCCATCAAAGACGCGAAGGGTGACTTCAGCCAGGTCAGCCGCGTGCTCAACCAGACCGACCTCCTCTACTTCTCCGGCGACGACGCTAACGTGCTGCCACACCTCTCGATCGGCGCGACCGGGCTCATCGGGGTGACTGCGAACATCACCTCGGCCCCGTATCGCACGATCGTCGATGCGGTGAACCGCGGCGACCTCGACACCGCGCGCGCCGAGCACCAGCGCCTCGAGCCGCTCGTGCGCGCCATCATGACCCACGTCCCCGGCACGGTCGCCGCCAAGTACGTGCTGCACGGCCTCGGCCGGATCGGCAGCCCGCGCGTGCGACTGCCGCTCGTCGGGCCCGAGGAATGGGAGGCCGCGCTGATCGAGGACGAGATCGCGCTCGTGAACGGCATCCCCGGCGCCGATTTCTCGAACTTCCGCCCGGACCGCAACGCGGCCGCAGGCGGCGCCCTGCCGAAGATCGCGGGGACCACCAGATAACGACCATCATCCTGCGCGTGCGGAACCGGCCCTGCGGTGATCGCCGAACCGGCTTCGGCGCGCAGGATCCACCGCATGAACTCTGCGGCATCGGCGCGGTGGCGCCGGCTGCGATTTCGGCGCGAAGCTTCGCGTTTCTCCCGACGAAATCCTTGCCCTCCCGCAGAATGACGAGCAGAAGCGCACAGGAGACCGAATGACCACCGCACACTACGCACCGCCGGAACTCGAGCCGGGCACCTTGAGGGTCACCCCCCTCGGCGGCCTCGGCGAGGTCGGGCGGAACATGACCGTCTACGAGATCGACGGCAAGCTGCTCGTCGTCGACTGCGGGGTGCTGTTCCCCGAGGAGACGCACCCGGGCGTCGACCTGATCCTTCCCGACATCTCGAAGATCGAGGATCGCCTCGACGACATCGTCGCCGTCGTGCTCACGCACGGCCACGAGGACCACATCGGCGGGGTGCCCTACCTGCTGAAGCGCCGCCAGGACATTCCGCTGGTCGGCTCGAAGCTGACGCTCGCGTTCGTCGCCGCGAAGCTGAAGGAGCACCGGATCACGCCGACCCTGCGCGAGGTGGCCGAGGGCGACCGATCGTCGTACGGCCCCTTCGACCTCGAGTTCATCGCGGT
>JAGQTL010000161.1 GCA_020439035.1 Leucobacter sp.
GTGACGTATGTCGTGAACCCAGACATCCTAGGTTCCACCATCTACGACTTCTCGACTGACGTGCTCTCGCAACCCTTACACGGGCGAACCAATCGTGATGCGCGAGCGAACGACAACGGACCTCTTGTCCAGTACGTTGCTAGTATTTGGCAAGCGTTCGAGAGGAGACTGGTATGTCAGTCGGATTTACGTTGGGGCGCACCTCGCTGTTGCTCGCGACAGCGGCGGTTCTCCTGACCGGTTGCACGTCAAGCGACTCGGGTCGCGACGTCGACTCCGATTGGGCCCAGAATTCGAGTGAACTCAGGGAGACCGTCACCGAGATCGCCGCCGGCTGCGAAGAGGCCGGGGGCCCTGGGTCGGGCTGCGAATGCCTTGCAGAGTGGCTGGTGCAGAACACCTCGGTCGGCGAAATGTCGTTCGGAGAGAATCCACCGTCAACCGGTACGTGGATATACGTCGGTGGAAATCTGTACATCCCCGGTCAGTACGAGGACGCGCTCAGAAAGTGCATGCAATGAGAATCCATAGGCCCAAGAAGCAGCCCCGCGCCCGGTATGGGCTTTCCGCTTCGGCGATTACTCTTTCGGCACTCGTGCTCACCGCGTGCTACCCGAGTACCGGCGGGTACGGTGGCAGCAGCTCCGACAGCGACCGCTCCTCGCTGTACGAACAGGTAGAGCCCGAGGTTCCGGCCTTCTCCGAGCCGGAAGTCTCGTGGCCGAAGAATGGGTACGGGACCGTCGGTAATGGCGGAGACGGTTGTCTGGAAATTTCGGTGCCGACCGGTTCCAAGGCGTACTACGTCAAGCTCAAGAAGGGATCCTCGACAGTCTGGGATGTTTTTCTCAAACCGGGATCATCGAAGGAATTCTCTGTACCGACAGGAACATATGATCTCACCTACGGAGCAGGTGATCATTGGTACGGATCGCGGTACGCGTTCGGCCCGGAGGGTGTGTATTCAGAAGCCTCGGAACGCTTTACCTTCGACCCGGGCAGCTGCTGGACCGTCGAGCTCATCCTTCGACCCGGTGGCAACCTCGGTTCTTCGGGCCTCGACTACGACGATTTCTAGCGAAAGAACGGGAAGCTGACCCGCAGAGGCGCCCGCGCGCGCCGACGTGTGAATCTCGTATCTTCGTAGTCCGGAGCCACTCGGCCTCGCGGAAATCGCCCCGGTCCTCAGTGGCACGCGCCGACTACGATGCGAGTACCGAACCTGTCGCGAGGAGGCAACGTGTTCAAGACCGAGGCGTCGAAGGTCCGCACCGGAAACTGGCAGCTCGAAGCCAGCTGCCAAAAGGGACACACGGTTTTCAAGGACCAGATGCATCCCGCGGGTCCCTACAAGTGCCCCTATTGCGGCTTCGATGTCTACTGATCTCGCGAAGCAGTCGTAGCCGTAACTGCTCCCCGCTTTCCGGCCCCGCCCCACGGCGGCGCGAGCCGATCCTCTCTCGACCCCCGCACCCCTGTCGGAACACCCCCGATCAGCGCTAGACTTCGAGTGGCAGCATTCATCAGATGAAAGCAGAGGGTCATGACTTCCGGGGCCGACGTTTCCTCACTCTCCAGCATTCCGCAGGTCGCGGGTCTGCAGGTGATTGTGAAACAGGAAACGCCGTTCCTGCCAAAAGTCGCCTTCACGCTCATCTCGATCGCCTCGCTCGCGGGGGTGACGCTCACGGGCACGCTCGCCGGTAGCGCGCCGCTCGACATCGGCATGAAGTGGTTCGCCCTCTGGGTGCTCGCGCTCGCCGGCGGCTTCGCGGTCTGGCGCGCGATCTACCTGCGCGCGAGCGACGCGGAGGCCGCGCAAGACAAGGTGACCGCCCTCAACACGACCGCGTTCGCGCGCGCCAGGGTCGTCGGCCGCTGGGTCGCCGCCGGCGCCGCGATCGCAACGGTCTCGCCGTTCACGGTCGGCTACCTCCAGTACATGCCGGAGCTGCGCCTCACGCTCGCCGTGCTCATGGTCGCACTGGTCGTGCTGCTGGCGGTCGGCGTAGACCGCCTACCGATCGCGATCGCGACCATCGCGGTCGTCGCGAGCTCGCTGCTCGTCTGGGCCTACATCGACGCGGGATCCGGCTGGCAGGGCTGGGTGCGCGTCGCGCACCTCACCGCGTTCACCCTGTGGATCGGCGGCGCGCTCTGGAACATCGCCGTCGCGATGCCCGCCGGTCGCCACCACGCGAACGTCGACGCGGTGATCGCGGGCGCCCACCAGCTCGACCGCTTCCGCTGGGTCGTCCGCTTCTCACTGCCGACCATCATCGTCACCGGCCTCATCATGGCCGGCGCTTTCACGGCGCTGCCGCTTGAGTGGTGGTTCACGTTCCCGGGCATCCTGATCCCCATCAAGGTGCTGGCCATCGTGGCGCTCGTGGTCGTCTTCATCACCTGCCCGCTGTTCCGGCACTGCTCGCCGGTGCAGGGCGTGTGCAATATCGAGGATCTCGGCGACGTCGCGAAGGTCAAGGCGGTCGCGGGCATGGCGGTCGCCGATGCGCCGACGAGAGGCAGCGGGCCGGCGAGAGGTGGCGGATCGGCGGCGCCCGACGCGCCCGTCGCGGTCGGCGGATCCGCAGTGCAGCCGTGAGCGGCGAACCCGCGAGCCCAGAACCCGCGACCCCCAAACCCGCGAACCCCGAAGCAGCGAGCGACACACCTGCGAGCGGGGAACCAGCGGTCGAGGTCATCGACAACCGCCGCACCCCGTGCGCGATCGGGCTCATCCGCGCAGCTCGCAGGGTGCAGGAGCTCGCGCCCGCGACCCGGGTCGACATCCTGAGCAAGGATCGCTTCGCCCCCATGGAGGTGCCGATCTGGGCCGAGCGCGACGGCCACCGGCTCCTCGGCCACGGCCGGGAGGGCGTGTGGCCCGGCCGGTACTGGCGATTCGAGCTGGAAGTGCGGGGCGATGACGCCGCCGCGTGAGACGTGCACTGCGATCAACACCGAAGAAAGGATCCATCATGGCTGAAGATGTCACCCTCGACGTTCGCGAGGAGCCCCCGGCCCGCCGGCACCAGCTGATCTTCGAGGCCTACGACGCGCTCGATTCGGGCAGCGCGTTCATCCTCGTGAACGATCACGATCCGAAGCCGCTCTACTACCAGTTCGATGCCGAGCACAACGGCCAGTTCACTTGGGACTACCTCGAGGAGGGCCCCGAGGTGTGGCAGGTGCGCATCGGCCGAGTCTAGGCCTCGATGCATCCGATGACTCAGCAGACCGACCGCGCGCAACGCACACCGATCGAGCTGTTCGGCTACGTCGTCGGCGTGACGTGCATCGTGCTCGGCGGGCTGGTCGCCGCGGTCGCGGCCCCGCTGCAGCTCGCGAAGGGCAGCTGGCTGGCCGCCTACCTCGTGCTGGTCGCGGGCGTGCTGCAGGCGATCCTCGCCGAGCAGCGCCCGCTGATCGGCGGCGCACCGGGTAACGGCCGCGCGACGCTTACGGTGCTCGCCCTTTGGCCGATCGGCAACCTGCTCGTGATCGTCGGCTCACTCGCGATCGTGCCGTGGGTCGTGATCGCGGGCGGCGCGCTGCTGGTGGTGGCGCTGGTCGCCGCGCTGTGGAGCACGCGGGGGGCCGCACGCCGGCTGCGAGCGTGGATCGCGCGCGTCATCTACGTGGTCGTGCTCGTGAGTGTGCCGGTGGGCCTCGTGCTCTCCGCGCTCCGCGCGGCCTGACCCGCGGGGCGCGCGGCTGAGCAGCTCTCAGCGGGCCTCAGCGCGCCTTGTCGCGCCGGTCGCGCACCTGCAGGTTCGTGCTGCCGTTCGTCTTCTTCACGCGGTTGACCTCGAAGAGGCCCACCGCCTCGATGAGGTCGCCGAGCCGGGCGTAGCCCCAGTTACGCGAGTCGAAGTCGGGGGCCTGGCGCTGGATGGTGGATCCGACCCCGCCGAGGTTCGCCCAACCGTCGTCGTCGGCGCTCGCCGCGATGCCGGCGCGCAAGAGGTTCATGAGCCGGGCGTCGCCGCGCAGCTCGTTCGTGGTCGGCCGGGTCGTGCCGGCCGCCGCGGTCGAGGCGCCACCGACCTGGTCCGGGGCGTCCGAGCCCGCGGCCGCCGCATCCACCTGCAGCGCTTCCAGATACGTGAACGTGTCGCAGGCGTTCACGAACGGCAGCGGCGTCTTCTTCTCGCCGAAGCCGAAGACGCGCGCGCCCGACTCCCGGAGGCGGGCGGCGAGTCGGGTGAAGTCACTGTCCGACGAGACGATCGCGAAGGCGTCGAGGTGGTTCTGGTGCAGCAGATCCATCGCGTCGATGATGAGCGCGCTGTCCGTCGCATTCTTGCCGGTCGTGTATGAGAACTGCTGGATCGGCTGGATCGAGTGCTCGTTCGCGGCCGCCTTCCAGCCGCCGAGCCTGGGTGAGGTCCAGTCGCCGTACATGCGGCGCACGGAGGTCGTGCCGTAGCGGGTGAGCTCGGCGAGGATGTTCGTCACGTGCTCGGCGCTGACGTTGTCGGAATCGATGAGCACGGCGATGCGTGCGGTGTGATCGGCCATACCCTCCAGCATGGCACCGAGCGCACCGCTCGGATAGGCGCGGCCCGGAGCGGCGCGCGGCTCAGCGCACGCGGGCGTGGCCGCCGCGGCCAGAGCGCTGGCCGAGCAGGTGCTCGAGCAGCGGGTCGAGCACGCGCAGGCCGTCGGCCACGCCGCCGGGGGAGCCGGGCAGGTTCATGATGAGCGTCTGGCCGGCGAACCCCGCGCGGCCGCGGGTGATGAGGGATCGCGGGCTCACCGCCTCCCCGGCGCGCCGGAGCGCCTCCATGAGGCCCGGCAGTTCGACCTCGAGCAGCGGGGTGGTCTGCTCGGGCGTCGCGTCGTCGGGCGAGACCCCGGTGCCGCCGGTCGTGAGCACGACCGCGCAGCCGCGCGCGATCGCCGCGCGCAGCGCCTCGCCGACCGGGTCGCCGTCGGCGACGACGAGCGGCTCCTCGGTGTCGAAGCCGCGCTCGCGCAGCCAGTCGCGGATCACGGGGCCGGTGCGGTCGGCCGCCGAACCCTCGGCCGCGCTCGTCGAGGCCACGACGACGGCCGCCGTGCGGGTGATCCCGCCGCTCGGAGCCGGATCGCCGCTCACTCGATGGCCCAATCGCCGCTCTTGCCGCCGGCCTTCGCCAGCACGCGGATCCCCGTCACCGATGCGTGCCGGTCGACGGCCTTCGCCATGTCGTAGAGCGTGAGCGCGGCGACGCTCGCCGCCGTGAGCGCCTCCATCTCGACGCCCGTGACCCCGCGGGTGGTCACGCTCGCGAGCACCCGCACGCGGTCGCTGGCGGGCTCGAAGTCGACCTCGAGTTTGGTCAGCGGCAGCGGATGGCAGAGCGGGATCAGCTCGGCCGTGCGCTTCGCGGCGAGGATGCCGGCGATACGCGCCGTGCCGAACGCCTCGCCCTTCGGCAGCTCGCCGGCCGCCAGCCGCTCGATCACGTCGGGTCGGCTGACGAAGAACGCCTCGGCCGTCGCCGTGCGCTTCGTCACCGCCTTCTCGGTCACGTCGACCATGTGCGCGGTGCCGTCGGCGCGCAGGTGGGTGAGCCCGGCCTGCGCGGTGCTGCCCGGCGCGGTGCCGGCCTGCGCGGTTCCAGCCTGCTCAGTCATTGAACCTCCAGGTGTCGACGAGTTCGCCCGCGGCCGCGTGCGCGACCCCGATGGGCAGGTGCACGAGCAGCTCCGCGTCGGCGAGATCGCCGATCAGGTGCGACCCGGGTGCGGTCACGACCACGCGGCCGTCGGCATCGAGCGCCCCGCGGCGGATCTGGTGCTTCGCAGCCGGCGAGGAGACGTCGTGCGCGAGCGGCAGCCGGCGCGCCTCGCGCTCGGCCGGCTGGCCGGCGAGGCGGCGCAGGGCGGGCGCGAGGAACAGCTCGCAGGAGAGCGCCGAGCTGACCGGGTTGCCGGGGAAGCAGAGCAGCGGCACGGCCCGGCCGGATGCGGCGCGGAGGGTGCCGAGCCCCTGCGGCCCGCCCGGCTGCATTGCGATGGCGTGGAAGTCGGCACCGAGCGGCGCGAACGCCTCGCGCACGACCTCGAACGCGCCCCGGCTGATGCCCCCGGTGGTGAGCACGACATCGACCTCGTCGAGGCGCGCGGTCACGGCGGCGAGCAGGGCCGCGGCCGTATCGCCGGTGCGCAGCACGGCGGTCTCGGCGCCGAGACCGTGCAGCGCGGCGGCCAGCATCGGCGTGTTGGAATCGTGGATCCGCCCGGGCGCAAGGCCGGCCCCGACCTCGTCGAGCTCGTCGCCCGTCGAGCAGAGCAGCACGCGCACGCGCGGCCGCACGTCGACCCGCTCGATCCCCGTCGCCGCGAGGGCGCCGATGAGGCTTGGGCTGAGCCGGGCACCGGCGCGCGCGATCCGCGATCCGACATCGAGATCCTCGGCGCGACGGCGCACGAACTCGCCGGCGGGGATCGCCGCTGTGAAGGTCGCACGGCCCTCGGGAGAGGCCGCATCGCCGGCACGTCGCAGCACCGGGAAGACCCCCTCGACGGTGCCTTCGACGGGCACGACGGCGTCGGCACCGTGCGGCAACGCGGCGCCCGTCATCACCGGGGACGCCGTGCCGGGCACGTGCTCGATCGGCGGGTCGCCCGCGGCCGTCGCCCGGCCGAGCGGCAGCGCGACGGGCTCACCGGCGCTCGCGCCCGCGAGGTCGGCGGCGCGCACGGCGTAGCCGNNAGCCGTCCATCTGGGAGTTGTCGAAGGCGGGCACGGGGGTGCGGGCGGTCTGCTCCCGCGCCAGCACGCGGCCGAGCAGAGCCGGATCCCCGATCGCGAGCGAATCGGCCTCGGCATCCGGCCCGGTCAGCCGCGCGATCAGGGGATCGAGGATCGCCCCGACCTCGCTCCGATGCCTCTCGAGCGTGCACTGCGTCATCTCATCACCCTCCGGCGAAGGGCGGCAGCACGTCGACCTGCAGGCCGCCCAGCTCGCCCTCGTCGCGGCGCACGCGCCCGTCGACCAGGAACGAGCCGCCCCGCAGCACGCGCCCCATCGCCTCGCCGTAGCGCTCGCCGAGCATCGTGCGCAGGGCCGCGAGCGTCGCGGGGCCCTCGCAGCTCCAGACTTCCTCTTCGACTCCCGCCGCTTCGGCGGCCGCGGCGAAGTAGCGCACCGTGATTCGAGTCATGCTCTCATGCTACTGGGCCGGGCTGCCGCGCGGCCGAGAGGTGCGCGGCAGCCCCCGCGTAGGATCGCAGTATGAGGTTGTTCGCATGACCGACCCGCTGGTTCAGCCCGGTCCGCCGCTCACCGCCGAACAGGCGGCCCGCGCGTCGCGTCAGATGCTGCTGCCGGGCTTCGGCGAGGAGGCGCAGCGCCGGCTCGCCGCCGCCCGCGTGCTTGTGATCGGCGCGGGCGGGCTGGGGAGCGCCAGCGTGCCCTACCTGGCCGGGGCCGGCGTCGGCACCATCGGCATCGTCGACGACGACG
>JAGQTL010000162.1 GCA_020439035.1 Leucobacter sp.
CGTTCACCTATTCGATCGCCAACGGCATCGGTGCGGGCTTCATCGCCTGGGTGCTGATCCGGGCGCTGGCGGGCAAGGCCCGTGAGATCCACTGGCTGCTGTGGGTGGTCTCCGCGGGCTTCGTGATCTATTTTGCGCGCGGCCCGATCGAGGCGCTGCTCGGGGCGTAGGCGCCGACACGCTCTGCGGAGGGCTGAGGAGGGTTCGCCCTCCTCAGCCCTCCGAGCGTTCGGGCGAGTGCCGGAGGGGCGTGGGTGGGTCCGCCCGAGTGGTCGGGTTGGTCCGCGTGGGCGGGTTTGCCCGCGTGGGCGGGTTTGCTTGCGTGGGCGGGTTGGCCCGCGTGGGTGAGTTTGCCCGCGTGGGTGAGTGTGCCAGAGTGGGCGGGCGCTGCGTGTTCGGGTGTCAACCTGCCCCGACCGAACTTGTGCCGGTGTCGGTGCGCGCGGGTGCCGGCGCCTTCCGATGCCGACGCCTGCGAGCCTCAGCGCGCGTCTTCGGCGGTGCTGTCGTCGTCGCCCGCGGTGCTGTCGTCGTCCGTGGTGCTGCCGGTGTCGCCGGCGATCGCGGTGCCGTCGACCGTGATCCGATCCGCTCGCGCGTAGGCCACCATGGTCTCGCCCCGCAAGAACCCGACGAGGGTGAGCCCCGCCTCCTCGGCGAGGTCCGCGGCGAGCGACGACGGCGCGGAGACCGCCGCGAGCATCGGGATCCCGGCCATGCAGGCCTTCTGCACCAGCTCGAAGCTGGCGCGGCTGGAGACCATGAGCACGCAGCCGCGCGCCGGCAGCCGTCCCTGCAGCAGCGCCCACCCGATCACCTTGTCGACCGCGTTGTGGCGCCCAACGTCCTCGCGGAGCACGAGCAATTCGCCGGTCATCGTGTCGAAGAGCCCTGCCGCGTGCAGCCCGCCGGTGCGGTCGAACACGGTCTGCTGGGCGCGAAGGGCCTTCGGCAGCTGAGCGAGGTCTGCGGCGTCGACGACGAGCGGGTCGTCGGATACCGTGAAGTAGGACTTCATGCGCACGCTGTCGATGCTCGACTTGCCGCACAGCCCGCAGGCGCTCGTCATCGTGATGTCGCGCTCGAGGCTCGGGTCCGGCGGCGCCACCCCGGGGCCGAGCGCGACGTCGAGCACGTTGTAGGTGTTGCCGTCGTCGGCCGTGGCGCCGGCGCAGTAGCGCGCCGTCGAGAAGTCGTCGCGCTGGTGGATCACGCCTTCCGAGACGAGAAAGCCGGCGGCGAGCTCGACATCGTGGCCGGGGCTGCGCATCGTGACGGCGAGGGAGCGCCCCTGCACGCGGATCTCGAGCGGCTCTTCGACCGCCAGGTGATCGATCCGCTCGTGCGGTGCTCGACCCAGCGCGATCCGAGTGACGCGGCGGCGTGCGGCGATACGTGACACGCTCCCTATCTTACGGATCCGCCCCGGGAGCGGTCCCAGCGTCCGGGCTCTGCGGTACGTGTGCTGGATCCTGGCGGTTTGGCTGACGGACGGTGGATCCCTGACGGTTGGCGTGGGGGTCCGGAAGGGGGCCCGGGTGGTGGCGGGTGCCGGGTGCCGGGTGCTGGATCTCGGGTGGTGCCGGGTGCCGGGCGGTGGATCCCGGGCTGTGGATCCCGGGCGGTCGATGGTGCCGGGTGGAATAACCCCTGCCTGGCAGGCCGAGCGTCCGGGATCTGCGGTACGTGTGCTGGATTCCGGCAGTTTGGCTGACGGACGGCGGATCCCCGACGGAGGGTGCGGGGGTCCGGTTGGCCAGCGGCGGATCGGGCTCACAGACGCTCGGCGAGGAGCGCGACGTGCGCGCCCTGCGCGCGGGTGAGGATCAGCGTCGCGCTGCCGGATCCGCGCAGGCGCAGCCGAGTCCGCAGAGCGGCTGGATCGACGGGCACCCCGCGCTTCTTGATCTCGAGGCGGCCGATGCCGCGCTCGGCCAGCGCTCGGCGCAGCGGCTTCTCGCCGGCGGGGAGCCGCTCGAGCACGCGGAACGTCTGCGCGAACGGCGTCGGCACGGCAGTGTCCGAGGTGAGGTAGGCGATCCCCTCGCTCACCATGCCCGCGCCGATCCGATCCGCGAGCGCACCGATGAGTCGCGCGCGGATCACGGCCCCGTCGGGCTCATGCACGTACTCGCCGAGCGGCCGGGGCTCGACATCGGAGGCATCGCCCGGTGCCGTGAGCTCGTGCCGCTCGGCTCCGCGGATCACGAGCGCCGCGCGCCTCACGCCCGGCCGCGCGACCGCGCCGAACCAGAGACCGGTCTCGACGAGTTGCCCGTCGACCGACACCCACTGCGCCTCGGCATCCGGCGGGATAAGCTCGCGGTCGAACCCGGGGCCGAGCTTGATGCCCGTCGGCATCCGCTCGCCGAGGTCGAAGGCGAACTCGAGCGACGGCGAGTAGTCGTGAGGCGAGGTGAGGCGCCTGGTGTCGCGGTGCCCCGCGGTGCGGCGCGCCGGATCGAGGAAGGCGGCATCGGCGCCGGTCAGGTCGGCCTGCTCGGCGTCGCGGACATCGACGCGCACCGGTGTGCCCGCCTGCACGGAGAGGTCCGACGCGGTGAGGCTCGCTGTGGGGATGTCTACTGCGGAGAGGTTCGCCTCGGTCATTACTGCGGAGAGGTTCGCCTCGGCGATCGCGGCCGTGAACGGGTCGATCTCGACGGGGAGCACGCCCACGCCCGCCGCGATGAGTGCGCGGGATTCGGTGCCGATGCCGCAGCCGAGGTCGGCGACCGCCCGGCATCCGGCTGCGGCGAATCGCTCGGCGTGCAGGGCCGCGACCGAGGCGCGGCTCGCCTGCTCCAGGCCGGCGGGGGTGAAGAGCAGCCGATCGGCGGCCTCACCGAACTTGGTCCGGGCCTTTGCGCGCAACTCCGTCTGCGTCAGCAGCGCGGCCACGGATTCGGGGGCGACGCCGGCCGCGCGCAGCCGTGCGCCCGCGTGCTCGAGCGACGCGCCGGCGGCGAGGTCTGCGGCGATTGCGCGGAGGTGCTGCCGGCCCTCGTCGCGCAGCAGGATCTCCCAGCCCGGCGGCGCGGTGGTGGGGCGTGCGGCGCTGGTCGGCCCGGCGCTGGTCGGCCCGACGCCGGTCGGCTCAGTGCCGACCTGCTCAGTGCAGGCCTGCCCAGTGCCGACCTGCTCAGTGCCGACCTGCTCAGTGCCGACCTGATCAGTGCCGGTCGGCCCGGCGACGACCCGCGGAGCGGTCCGCCGCGAGCTGCCGGGTCCTGCGGGGTGCGCGGGCTCGGCAGTGCCGGGCGGAACGACCGACGGCCCCGAGAGCATCTCTCGGGGCCGTCGCGGCTCGTTCCGGGGCATGCGCGCCCGGACTAGAAACTGCTGTCGAGATCGGGGATGCTGCTGCCGAGGTCGCCCACGTTGTTCATCAGCGTGCCGGCCGTGCTGATCGCGAAGGCGATGATGCTCACATAGAGGACCAAGAACATCACGATGAAGGCGAGGTACAGGTAGCCGAGGACGAGACCGGTGAGCGCGAGCCCGCGGCCGCCCTCGCCGGTGCGCTTGATCTGTCCGAGCGCCAGGTGGCCGAAGATGATGCCCACGATCGGCTGGAGGAACACCGTGATGGCCGCGACCAACGCGAAGGCGTTGGTCTGGCCCAGATTCGTGGGCGCGGCCGGGCGGGTCTGCACGGGGGGCGCGGTGTACGCTGGCTGCGGGGCCGCGGCGTAGGCGGGCTGCGGGACGGTCGGCTGCGGAACGGTCGGCTGCGGCGCTGCCGCCGGGGCCGCGGCCGGCTGGTTGGTGGGGGGAATCTCCGATTGCGACATGACTCTGGCCTTTCCGGTCGATCGTCGGCTCGCCCGCCGAGGTGTCGGGGTCGCCAGCACGTTCATGCTGCACCGATTATCCCATAGCGACCCCGCCGAAGCCCGGGGAATCCCGTGCGGGCCACGGCGATTCGGCAGAGGTGAGTGCCCCGGAGCGCTGCGGCGTTCGCTGAGCGCGCAAGGGGATCGCCCCGTTTCATTGGCACTCGCCTTGCGAGAGTGCCAGCCGTGGCTCTAGACTCGCTAACAGCGTGCCCGATCCGGGCGCCGCACATTCTTGTTCTCGGAGCAACTCGAAGAAAGAGGTCAACCGTGTCGGTGAACATCAAGCCGCTCGAAGATCGCATCGTCATCAAGCAGGTCGAGGCGGAGCAGACGACTGCCTCCGGTCTCGTGATCCCGGACAGCGCGAAGGAGAAGCCCTCGGAGGGCGAGGTCCTCGCGGTCGGCCCCGGCCGCATCGACGACAACGGCAACCGCGTGCCGCTCGACGTGAAGGTCGGCGACATCGTGCTCTACTCGAAGTACGGCGGGACCGAGGTGAAGTAC
>JAGQTL010000163.1 GCA_020439035.1 Leucobacter sp.
CGAGGTCGTGCGCACGCGCGAGCCCGGCGGCACCGCGCTCGGCGCCTCGCTGCGCGAGCTGCTGCTGCACGGCGGCGACGTCTCGCCGCGCGCCGAGGCGCTGCTCTACGCCGCGGATCGCGCCCAGCATGTCGCCGAGGTCGTTCGTCCGGCGCTCGAGCGGGGCGCGGTCGTTGTGCAGGATCGGTACATCGACTCGTCGCTCGCCTACCAGGGCGCGGCCAGATCGCTCGATCCGGGCGAGGTGCGCGGCCTGAGCGAGTGGGCGAGCGGCGGGCTCTGGCCGCACCTCACCGTGCTGCTCGACGTCAGCCCCGAGCTCGCCGTGGCGCGCCGGTCGGCGGCAGGCGGAACCGCCGACCGGCTCGAGCGCGAGGCCGTCGCGTTCCACCGGGCCGTGCGCGAGGGGTTCCTCGAACTCGCGCGCGCCGAGCCTTCGCGGTTCCTCGTGCTCGACGCCGCGCTGCCCGAAGGCCGGCTGCACGCCGCGATCCGCGATCGCGTCGAGCCCCTGCTCGGCTAGGCTCCCGAGTCGCTCACGAGCTTGAGCCCGACGACGCAGCCGACGATGCCGAGAATGAGCAGGACCTTGATCAGGCTCGCCGGTTCGGAGCCGGTGATCATCGCGTAGATGACGGTCAGCGAGGCGCCGATCGAGACCCAGACCGCATAGGCGGTGCCGGTCGGGATCTCGCGCATCGACCAGGCGAGCCCCACCATGCTCGAGAGCACCGCCACGACGAAGATGATCGAGGGCCAGAGCTTCGTGAACCCCTCGGACTTGCCGAGCGCGGTCGCCCAGACCGCTTCGAGCCCCCCGGAGATGATGAGAACGATCCATGCCAGCACAGCTGCCTCCTACGGCAAGTCTTGTCCTGGCGGGGTACTTGACCATCGTCCCGGAGCCGGGTTGTCGGCTCGACGACCATTATGCCAGGTGGTACCGAGCGTACTCCGAGCCGACGCAGCGCTCGGCACCGATCCGCCGAAACCGAGGAAAACGGGATGGCGTGAACGTACGCGGCGGTGCGCGAGCGGAACCGCGAGGGGGAGCGGCTACTCGCCGACGACCGGGCCGAACCGCGCCGGCAGCGTCCCGCGGTGCGCGGCGCGCAGTTCGGCGAGCGGTAGCGTGAAGCGATCCTGCACCTCGAGCGCGGCGCTCTCGCCCGTGCCGTCGGTGACGCCGATCTTCAGCACGGGGTATCCGCGGCCCTCGCAGAGCCCGCGGAACTTCACGTCCTCCTCGTGCGGCACCGCGACGAGCGCGCGCGCCTGGGACTCCGAGAACAGCGCCGCCACCGCGTCGACGCCGTCGCGCGACATGACCTCGTCGATCCACACGCGGGCGCCGATCCCGAATCGCAGCGCGCCCTCGGCGAGCGCCTGCGCGAGGCCGCCCTCCGAGAGGTCGATCGCGGCCGAGAGCAGCCCCTCCATGGTGGCCGCGTGGAGGAGCCCGGCCAGCGCGCGCTCGTCGTCGAGCACCACGCGCGGGGGCACGCCGCCGAGGTGCCGATGCACGGCCTCCGCCCAGGCGGAGCCGTCGAGTTCGTCGCGCGTGACACCCAGCAGGTAGAGGTGCTCGCCCTGATCCTGCCACCCGCTCGGCACGCGCCGGGCGACGTCGTCGATGATGCCCAGCACGCCGACCACGGGGGTGGGGTGGATGGGCACGTCGCCCGTCTGGTTGTAGAACGAGACGTTGCCGCCGGTCACGGGCACCTCGAGCGCGAGGCAGGCGTCGGAGAGCCCCTCGACGGCACGCGAGAACTGCCACATGACCTCGGGGTTCTCGGGGCTGCCGAAGTTGAGGCAGTCGGTCACCGCGGTGGGCACGGCGCCCGAGGTGGCCACATTGCGGTAGGCCTCGGCGAGCGCGAGCTGGGCGCCCGCGTAGGGGTCGAGCTGGCAGTACCGGCCGTTCGCGTCGGTCGCGATGGCGACGCCGAGCCCGCTCTCCTCGTCGACGCGCAGCATGCCGGCGCCGTCGGGGAACGAGAGCGCGGTGTTGCCCAGCACGTAGTGGTCGTACTGGTTCGTGATCCACTCGGGGGAGGCCTGGTTGGGGGAGGCGGCGACCGCGAGCACCTGCGAGCGCAGTTCGTCGCCGCTGCCGGGCCGGGCAAGGCCGGCCGCTGCGACCGTGGAGGCCTGCAGCGCGTCGATCCAGCTCGGGTAGGCGACCGGGCGCTCGTAGACCGGGCCGTCGACCGCGACGGTCGAGGGGTCGACGTTCACGATCTCCTCGCCGCGCCAGTTGATGATGAGGCGGTTGGTGTCGGTGACCTCGCCGAGCACGCTCGTCTCGACATCCCACTTCTTCGTCACCGCGAGGAACGCGTCGAGCTTCTCGGGAGCGACGATCGCCATCATGCGCTCCTGGCTCTCGGACATGAGGATCTCCTCGGCCGTGAGCGTGGGGTCGCGCAGCAGCACGCTGTCGAGCTCGATGAACATACCCCCGTCGCCGTTCGCGGCGAGCTCGGAGGTGGCGCACGAGATACCGGCCGCGCCAAGATCCTGAATGCCCTCGACCAGCTCGCCCGCGAAGAGTTCGAGGCAGCACTCGATCAGCACCTTCTCGGCGAACGGATCACCCACCTGCACGGCCGGCCGCTTGGTCGGGCCGCCCTCGGCGAACGTGTCGGAGGCGAGGATCGAGGCGCCGCCGATGCCGTCGCCGCCCGTGCGCGCGCCGAAGAGCACCACCTTGTTGCCGAGGCCCGAGGCGTTCGCGGTGTGCAGATCCTCGTGGCGCAGCACGCCCACGCCGAGCGCGTTGACGAGCGGGTTGGCCTGGTACACGCCGTCGAACACGGTCTCGCCGCCGATGTTCGGCAGGCCGAGGCAGTTCGCGTACGAGGAGATGCCCGAGACCACGCCGTGCACGACGCGGGCGGTGTCGGGGTGGTCGATGTCGCCGAAACGCAGCTGATCCATCACGGCGACCGGGCGCGCGCCCATCGAGATGATGTCGCGGATGATGCCGCCGACGCCGGTGGCCGCCCCCTGGAACGGCTCGATGTAGCTCGGGTGGTTGTGGCTCTCGACCTTGAAGGTGACGGCCCAGCCCTCGCCCACATCGATCACGCCCGCGTTCTCGCCCATGCCGACCAGCAGGCGCTCGCGCATCTTGTCGTTGACCTTCTTGCCGAACTGGCGGAGGTAGATCTTCGACGACTTGTACGAGCAGTGCTCCGACCACATGACGGAGTACATGGCGAGCTCGCCCGAGGTGGGGCGTCGGCCCAGGATCTCGCGGATCTGCGCGTACTCGTCGGCCTTCAGCCCGAGCGCTTCGTAGGGCTGCTCCCGATCGGGCGTCGCGATGGCGTCGGCGACGGTGTCGGGGTGCGGTTCGTGGGGCTGGGGATCGGCGGCTGCGGGGCGCGCGATAGTGCTGTCGGTCACGGCCTCTAGCCTACCGCCGCGGGCTGGGGATGCCGCCCCGGGATCGGCGCGAGGGCCTGGCAGCCGCTCCGAATGCGGGGTTTGCCGTTTCACAGGAAACCGCGGAAGACTGGAGCCATGACGAGTGACGCACTGAACGAGACCGAGTCGGCGACCGCGGTCGCCTCGAGCGCGGAGGCGGGTGCGGAGGCGGAGACCGCGGCGGCTGCCCCGGAGGCCGCACCGGCGGCACCGGTACCCGCGGCACCGGCACCGGCACCGGCGACACCGGCGGAAGTCGGTGGTGCACCCGCCGCGCCCGCCGCACCCGCCGCCCGCGGCGGCCTCTCGACGTTCCTCAAGGTCAGCATCATCCTGCTCATCGCGCTGTCGGTCGCCGCGATCGCGCTCGTCTTCATCGGCGACTTCGAGGGCAAGGTCGAGCGGATCACCGCGACGTTCCTGATCTTCGCCGTCTTCGTCGCCCTGACCGGCTTCGACACGAGCCGCAACCAGCGCAACGGCTGGTACGCGCCGGTCGCGCTGATCGCGAACTCCTACATCCTGGCGCTCCTCCTCATCGTCACGTGGATGAGCGCCGGCGGGCTCTTCCTCGGCACGAGCATCTTCTGGAAGTCGCTCGTGGTGATCGCGATCACCCGCGCCGTGGTCGCCTGCTGCGAGGTGCTGCTCGGCATGGGCGATGGCAAGCCCGAGCCGCTCGGCCGCTTCGCGTTCGTCACGGGCGTGCTCGCCGTCGTCTCCGGCATCCTCTTCACCGCGCCGCTCGCGATCGAGGTCTTCGAGATCGAGGTGCCCGAGCTCTACTGGAAGATCGCCGTGGCGGCCCTGCTGCTCACCGGCCTGGGCCTCGCGGTCACCCTGCTGCTGCGCTGGTCGTACGGTGCGGGGGACCGCGAAGCGCGGCACCGCGATCGCGTCGCTCGCGCGGAGGAGCAGCTCGCCGCGGCGCGGGCGGCCGAGCCGCCGGCCGTGGCGCCGGTTGCGGCGCCGCAACCGCAGGATCTGGCGATCTTCGGCCAGGCGACCGCGCAGCCCCTGCTGCCGTGGCCGACGTTCGCGGACGGCCGGCCGATCCCGTCGGGCCCCGACGGCCAGCCCGATTTCAGTGTGCCGGGGGCGCCGCTGCCGCCTCGCTGAGACGGCGGCGCGAGGTGCGCCGCGCGCCGCGCGCGTGCGGTGCGGCCGTCAGGCCGCGACGCCGAGCGCGGCGAGAGCGCTCGTGAAGAAGCGCAGGCCGTCGACGCCCGAGCTCATGCGTTCGGGCGTGTCCGGTCCGAATCCGGGCTCGGTCGCGTGCTCGGGGTGCGGCATGAGGCCGACGACGTTGCCGCGCGCGTTCGTGAGGCCCGCGATGTCGTCGAGCGATCCGTTGGGGTTGACGCCGCGGTAGCGGAACGCGACGAGCCCCTCGCCCTCGAGTCGC
This sequence comes from Leucobacter sp., assembly GCA_020439035.1. GTDB lineage: Bacteria > Actinomycetota > Actinomycetes > Actinomycetales > Microbacteriaceae > Leucobacter. The sequence goes on from JAGQTL010000163.1 coordinate 4,841, forward strand.
TTGAGCGTCTCGGCATCGGCGATGAAGCCGCCGTCGGCGTTCTTGAGCGGGATCACGATCTCTTCGCCCAGCTCGAACTGATTCGTCCACGCCGTCGACGCGTTCTCCACGACCAGGCGCTGGTCGCGGCGGATGAACTGCTGGTGCGCGTTGCGGATCAGCCCGCCCGGGAGCAGGTGCGCCTCGACGAGCACCTGGAAGCCGTTGCAGA
>JAGQTL010000164.1 GCA_020439035.1 Leucobacter sp.
TGCACATGATCTGGGTGAGGATGATGCCCGAGGCGCCGACCAGCGAACCGGAGACGATCAACACGTTGTTGGCGATGACAAACCCGGTCGCCGCCGCGGCCAGACCTGAATACGAATTGAGCAGCGCGATGACGACCGGCATGTCGCCGCCGCCGATCGATGCCACGAGGTGCAGGCCGAGCAGCAGGGCGATCACGGTCACCACGATCAGGAGCCAGAGCTCGGGCGTGTTGACGTACCAGACGGTGAGTCCGATGAAGACGACGATCGCGCCGAGGTTCAGCGCGTTCTTGCCGGGCAGCATGAGCGGCTTCGACGCCATGCGGCCCGAGAGCTTCAGGAACGCGACGATCGAGCCGGTGAAGGTGACCGCGCCGATGAAGACGCCGATGAACACCTCGGCGTGGTGGATGTCGCGCAGCGACCCGGTGAGGCCGGGATCGTGCAGGTGGCCATTCCAGCCGACGAGCACGGCGGCCATGCCGACGAACGAGTGCAGCAGCGCGATGAGCTCGGGCATCCCCGTCATCTCGACCACGCGTGCGCGCCAGAGGCCGATCGCGCCGCCGATCACCACGGCGACGGCAAGCAGGCTCAGCCCGAGCACGGCCTGCGGTGCGCCCCAGGCGTCCGCGAGGGTGAGCAGCAGGGTCGCGACGAGCGCGATGACCATGCCGATGATGCCGTATGTGACACCGCGGCGCGAGGTCTCGTGGCGGCTGAGCCCCGCGAGGCTCAGGATGAAGAGCAGCGCGGCGACGACATACGCGCCGGTGGCGATGCTGCCGGCGATCTCGATGAAGCTCATCGCTCGCCCCCCTTCTGGAACATGGCGAGCATTCGGCGCGTCACCGCGAAGCCGCCGAACACGTTGATGCTCGCGACCAGCACGGCCGCCGCGGCGAGGATCTGCACGAGCGGGTCGTCCAGGCTGAGCTGGAGCATCGCACCGACCACGATGATGCCGCTGATGGCGTTGGTCACCGCCATGAGTGGCGTATGGAGGGCGTGCGTGACCATGCCGATCACGTAGAAGCCGACCACGACCGAGAGCGTGAGCACGAGGAAGTGCTGCGGCAGCGGCGCGGGGGCCACCGCGCAGATGGCGAAGAGCGCCGCGATGCCGGCGGCGAACAGCCAGTTGCGGCCGGCCGTCGAGAGCCCCCGCTTGGGTTCGGGTGTTGGCGCGGGCGCCGCGGTCTGCGGCGCGGCCGCGGGCGCCGCGGAGACCTGCACGGGCGGCGGCGGCCAGGTGACCTCGCCGGAGCGCGTAACGGTGACCGCGCGCTGCACGATGTCGTCGAAGTCGAGGGCGAGCTCGCCGTCGCCCGCCGGCGTCACGAGCTTCAGCAGGTTGAGCAGGTTGGTGCCGTAGAGCTGCGAGGCCTGCTGCGGCAGGCGCCCCGCCAGGTCCGTGTAGCCGAGGATCGTCACCCCATTGTCGGTCACGATCCGCTCGCCCGCGACCGAGCCGGCCACGTTGCCGCCCATGGAAGCGGCCATGTCGACGATCACGCTGCCGGGCTTCATGCTCGCGACGTCGGCTTCGGTGATGAGCTTCGGTGCCGGCCGGCCCGGGATCAGCGCCGTCGTGATGATGATGTCGACGTCGGCGGCCTGCTCCGAGTAGATCTCGGCCGCGCGCCGGTCGTAGGCCTCGCTCGTGGCCTTCGCGTACCCGTCGGAGGACTCCATCTGCTCCTCGACCTCGACGGCGAGGTATTCGCCGCCGATCGAGCGCACCTGATCGGCCACCTCCGGCCGCGGATCGGTGGCGCGCACCACCGCGCCCAGGCTCGAGGCGGCGCCGATGGCCGCGAGGCCGGCGACGCCGGCCCCCGCGACGAGCACCTTGGCGGGCGGCACCTTGCCGGCCGCCGTGACCTGTCCGGTGAAGAAACGGCCGAACTCGTGTGCGGCCTCGACGACGGCGCGATAGCCCGCGATGTTCGACATCGAGCTCAGCACATCCATCGACTGGGCACGCGAGATGCGCGGCATAGCGTCCATCGCGAGCGCCGTGACGCCCCGCGCCGCCAGCTTCTCGAGCAGCTCCGGGCTGAGCGCCGGCGCCAGCAGGCCGATCATCACGGCATCCGGCCGGAGCCGGGCGATCTCCTCGTCGCTCGGGGCGTTCACGCGCAGCACGACGTCGCTCGCCCAGGCGGTGTCGCGATCCACCACCTCGGCCCCCGCGCCCGCGTACGCGGCGTCGGAGAACGAGGAGCGCGATCCCGCACCCGCCTCCACGACCACCTCGTAACCGAGCGCGAGGATCTTCGTAACGGTGGTGGGCGTGACCGCGACGCGGTTCTCTCCCACTGGCTCAGCGACGATGCCGAGGCGCATGGCGGCTCCTATCCTCTCGGGTGGATGCGAGACGTTGGATGCGCCGAACGGCAGGGTGTGGCCCGCGCGACGATTGCGCTTCCTCTTGAAAGTTAGCAGCAGCGCGGGGTTGCGCACGCATACGCGCCCGAGATCCGCCGGGAATGCGCCACATCAAAACACACTATCCAAACGGACAGTCGTGCGCGCTGCGTCATCCACCGTGCGCGTTCAGCACAGTCCATCGCTTTTCCCGGCGAATCCCGATGCGTAGACTCGGGTCACACCCATCGCGCCCGTGCCGGCGTTCCCGGCAAAGGTGCCACGAAGAGGAAGAGATATTTCGATGAGTGAACAGCAAACTGCCGAGCACGACCCGGGGCTCAGTCGCCGCACACTGGGCGTGCCGGCGATCACCCTGATGATCATCGCGGCATCGGCGCCGCTGACCGCGGTCGCGGGTGGCGTGACCACCTCGTTCGCCGTCACGGAGTCGCTGGGCGTGCCCCTCGGCTTCCTGGTCATCGCCGCGATCCTCGTGGTCTTCTCGGTCGGCTACACCGCGATGAGCCGCTACGTCACGAACGCCGGCGCGTTCTACGCCTACATCGCGCAGGGCATCTCGCGCTCCTTCGGCGTGGGCGGCTCGCTCATCGCGCTCGTCTCCTACAACGCGATGCAGGTCGGCATCTACGGCCTCTTCGGCTTCCAGCTCTCGATGTTCCTCGAGGCTAAGTTCGGCTTCGCCTCACCCTGGTGGCTGTGGGTCATCCTCTGCATCATCGTCGTCGGCCTACTCGGCATCAACAAGATCGATCTCTCGGCCAAGGTGCTCGGCATCCTCGTCGCGCTCGAATTCGTGGTCGTCATCATCTTCGATATCGTCGCACTGACGACCGCCCCCGAGGGCGTGACCGCGCAGACGTTCAACCCGGCCGAACTCTTCGGCCCGTCGCTCGGCATCGTGCTCGTCTTCGGCGTCGCCGCCTTCATGGGCTTCGAGGGCGCCGCGATCTACGGCGAAGAGGCGAAGGATCCGAAGCGCACGGTCTCGCGCGCGACCTACCTCGCCGTCGCGATCATCGGCGTCTTCTACGCGTTCAGCGCTTGGGCGTTCTCGATCGGCATCGGCCCCTCGCAGATCGTGCCGAAGTCGCAGGAGTTCGGCCCCGACCTCATGTTCGTCTTCATGGGCGACCACGTGAGCGTCATCTTCGTCGACATCATGAACATCCTGTTCATCACGAGCCTCTTCGCGGCGCTGCAGTCGTTCCACAACGCGGTCGCCCGCTACTTCTTCTCGCTCGGCCGCGAGGGCGTGCTCCCCGGCTGGTTCGCGCACACCTCGAAGCACGGCGCGCCGTGGGCCGGTTCCGCCGTGCAGACCACCATCGCGCTCGTCGTCACCATCGGTTTCGCGATCTGGGGCGCCAACGGCGGGGCCGACGCCTTCGGCGACATGGCGTTCCTGTTCCCCGTGCTCACCATGTTCACCTGGCTGACGAACACCGGCGCCATGGGCCTCGTGCTGCTGATGGCGGTCATCGCCGCCGCGGTGATCGGCTTCTTCCGCCGCGATAACCACGGGTTGGGCGCCTGGACGACGATGATTGCCCCGGTGATCTCGGGCCTGCTGCTCGCCTGGGTGTTCATCATGATCATCGCGAATTTCCACGTGATGATGGGTGAGGATCCGAGCCCGAGCACCTACATCCTGCCGGTCATCGTGATCCTCGCGGGCATCATCGGCATCGTCTGGGGCAGTGTGCTGAAGTCCAAGAAGCCCGACGTGTACGCGCGCATCGGCCACGGCACCGAGCCCGGCGCCTACGGCACCGAGGTGATCGACGTCGTGGACGAGTAGGGCTTCTACTCGCGTCACGCGCAGGGGCGCCGCTCGGTTTCGGCCGGGCGGCGCCCCTGCGCGTTGCTCCGGGCGAATGCGTCCGCGCAGTAGAGTGAGCCTGTGAGCGAGCCGGATCGAGCTCGGTCGGCGCGAGGACGCGCGGGCCTGACGCCGATGCGCCCGCGCGATCCCGCACAGGTCTTCCGCGCGTCGAGCCCGCTCGAGCTCTTCTTCGACCTCATCTTCGTCGTCGCGGTCTCGTTCAGCGCGACGCAGCTACACCACTCCGAGCACGCGGGCGAGGTCGGCGCCGGCATCCTCGGATACCTCATCGTCTTCTTCGCGATCTGGTGGGCGTGGATGAACT
>JAGQTL010000165.1:0-1685 GCA_020439035.1 Leucobacter sp.
GTTGAACAGGGTCCACCCGGCGGTCGTAGATGTCTTCGCCGTCAAGCGTGATCGTGCCCTCGACGCGGCAGACGGGGATCGTGTCGTTCATCCGGTTCAGGCAGCGCAAGAACGTGGACTTGCCGCAGCCCGACGGGCCGACGACCGCGACGATCTCGCCCGGCACGACGTCGATGGTCACGTCGCGCAGCACCGTGCGGGCGCCCTCCTTCGTGGGGAAGGTGCGCTCGACGTCGCTGATGCGCACCTGCCCCGCGGAGGCGGTGGTGCGGGTTTCGACGAGACTCGGCATAGTCATCAAGCATGCGGGTGCGGGCCGCAATTGAAAAACGCGCGCGTAATATCGTGTCGTATTGGGGCGGTGGGAGCCGTGGTGGATCCTCGCGCGGCCACCATTGTGGATCACGAGCGCGCCGTGATCCGCCGCATCCACTGCGCCTTCCCCTGATTGTCTGCGGTGCCCGGTACGGTGACTGTACAAGCGAGCGCACCATCGCACCGCGCGGCCAAGCAGAGGAGACAGCACGGATGACCCCGACCACGAGAGAGGCGCAGCGCGCCGAGCTGCACAAGACCATTTGGCAGGTCGCGAACGAGCTGCGCGGCTCGGTCGACGGGTGGGACTTCAAGTCGTACGTGCTCGGCATGCTCTTCTACCGGTTCATCTCCGAGAATCTGACGAGTTACATCAACACGGGGGAGCACGAGGCGGGCGACGCGGGCTTCGACTTCGCGCGGCTGCCCGACACCGACGCGGAGCCGGTGCGCGACGAGATCGTGAGAGAGAAGGGGTTCTTCATCCTCCCCTCGGAGCTGTTTGAGAATGTGCGCCGCCGCGCGGAGCACGACGAGAACCTGAACGAGACCCTCGAGCGGGTCTTTACCAACATCGAGGGCTCGGCGGTCGGCAGCGACAGCGAGGGCGACCTGAAGGGGCTCTTCGACGACCTGAACGTGAACAGCACGAAGCTGGGAAATACGGTGGCGAAGCGCAACGAGAAGCTTGCGAAGCTGCTCGACGCGATCGGCAGTCTGCCGCTCGGCGATTTCGCGGACAACTCGATCGACCTCTTTGGCGACGCGTACGAGTACCTGATGCAGATGTACGCATCGAGCGCGGGCAAATCGGGCGGCGAGTTCTACACGCCGCAAGAGGTGTCAGAGCTGCTCGCACACATCACGACGCGCGGCAAGACGCGGGTGAACAAGGTGTACGACCCGGCGGCCGGTTCGGGTTCCCTGCTGCTGAAGTTCGCGAAGGTGCTGGGCAAAGAGAACGTGGGCGGGTTCTTCGGCCAAGAGATCAACCTCACGACCTACAACCTCGCGCGCATCAACATGTTCTTGCACGACGTGAACTACGAGAGGTTCGACATTGCGCTCGGCGACACGCTCACCGAGCCCGCGCACTGGGACGATGAGCCGTTCGAGGCGATCGTGTCGAATCCGCCCTACTCCATCAAGTGGGATGGGGATGCGAACCCGATCCTGATCAACGACCCGCGCTTCGCGCCGGCCGGGGTGCTGGCACCGAAGTCGAAGGCCGACCTCGCGTTCACCATGCACATGCTGCACTGGCTTGCGACCGACGGCACGGCCGCGATCGTCGAGTTCCCCGGCGTGCTCTACCGGGGCGGCGCGGAGCGGAAGATCCGCAAGTACCTCATCGACAACAACTACGTCGA
>JAGQTL010000165.1:1696-3962 GCA_020439035.1 Leucobacter sp.
CTGTTCTTCGGCACCACGATCGCCACCTGCGTGATCGTGCTGAAGAAGTCGAAGAAGACGAACGACGTGCTGTTTGTCGACGCGTCGCAGGAATTCGTGCGCAGCGGCAACAAGAACAAGCTCACCGCCGAGAACCTGGAGCACATTCTCGATGTGCTCGATGATCGGGAGAGCGAGGATCACGTTGCCGCGGTGGTCGCGAACAGCGCGATCGCCGAGAACGACTACAACATCGCGGTCTCTTCGTACGTCGAGGCGGAAGACACGCGCGAGGTCATCGACATCACCGAGCTCAACGCCCGGATCGAGCAGATCGTCGCCCGCCAGTCAGAGCTGCGCACCCAGATCGACGCGATCGTGGCCGACCTCGAGGGCGCCCCATGAATGTCGGTGGTGCCGCGTACCGTCACACCATGAACGATTCCATCGAGCTCTTCCAGTCCCAAGACGGCACGGTCAACCTCGAGGTTCGCACCGACGGCGAGACGGTGTGGCTCACGCAGCAACAGCTCGCAGCGTTATTCGGCAGAGATGTGACGGTGATACGCCGGCACATTTCGAACGCACGGCGCGAAGAACTCGCCGGGCTTGCAGCTAGTGCAAAATTTGCACTAGTTCAGCAGGAAGGTAGCCGCGAGGTAGAACGACAGGTCGAGCACTACAACCTCGACATGATTCTGTCGGTCGGTTACCGCGTGAAGTCGCCGGAGGGCGTGCATTTTCGGCGGTGGGCGACGGAAACGCTTCGCCGCTACCTGGTCGATGGCGTCGCCATCAACGAGTCTCGGCTGCGGGAGCTTGGCACAATCGTCTCGATCTTGAGCAGGTCTGCCGACGAACTGATTTCTGGCACCGCGCAGGTTATTGCCGATTACCTGCCGGGGCTGGTGCTGCTGCGAGACTACGACGAGGGGCAGATTCAGCCCGACCCGAAGGTGACGCCCGGGTGGCGACTCTCGCTCGAACAGGCGCGCGAGGTGGTAGCCGAGGTCGCCGCTGAGTTTCCGTCGGACAGCATGTTCGGCAATGAACGCGGTGACGCGCTCGCGGGCGTCGTCGGTGCGATCTATCAGGGGTTTGCGGGCCAGGAGATCTACCCAACGGTGGAAGAGAAGGCGGCAAACCTGCTGTACCTCGTGGTGAAAGATCACCCGCTGTCAGACGGGAACAAGCGCAGCGGGGCCGCGCTGTTCATTACCTTTCTGGCCAACAACGATGCCCTGCATGCCGGCTCCGGGGCGCCCCGCATCTCGAATAATGCGCTCGCAGCGCTGACCCTTCTCGTCGCCATGAGCGACCCCGCAGAGAAAGACCTCATGGTCGCCCTGATCATTCGCATGCTCACCGAGGAGGCCGTATGAGCCGCATTGATGAGTTGATCGCGGAGCATTGCCCGGATGGGGTTGCGCACCTCCCACTGAGAGAGGTATGCAGCGATTTCATTGTCCCAATGCGAGATCGTCCCAAGATCTTTGAAGGTGACATTCCCTGGTGTCGAATTGAGGATATCGAGGGCACCTCCCTGAATGGCTCGCTATCAGGACTCGGAGTCACCGAAGAAGTCGTGCGAGAGATGAACCTCAAGGTCGTTCCGTCTGGAACGGTCATTGCGGCTTGCAGTGCATCACTGGGTAATTATGCAATCGCGAGTCGGTCGCTAATCACCAATCAGACTTTTATTGGTCTGGTATGTGGACCTCGCTTGTATAACCGCTATCTACTGCACTTGATGTTTACAAAGACCGATGCACTAAAGATGGCATCGACTACTGGAACGATCGCATACGTTTCCCGGAAGAAATTTGAAGAGCTAATTATCCCCGTTCCGCCACTTGAGGTGCAGCGTGCCATTGTTGAGGTGCTTGATACGTTCAGCCAGCTGGAAGCGGAGCTGGAAGCGGAGCTGGAGTCACGCGAACAGCAGTACGAGTACTACCAAAATGAACTTCTTTCTTTTGAGGGAGGTAGTGCTGACTGGGTTACTCTCGGCGATATAGGCCGAGTTGCGATGTGCAAGAGGATCTTCAAAGATGAGACCGCACCAACAGGCGACATTCCGTTCTTTAAGATTGGGACCTTTGGTGGGCAGCCAGATGCCTATATTTCACAAGAGCTATACGAGGAATACAGAGAAAACTATTCCTTTCCCAGCCGTGGTGACGTCTTGCTTTCCGCAGCAGGGACAATTGGGCGTGCCATTCCATATGATGGCGAACCTGCCTACTTTCAGGACTCGAATATCGTCTGGTTAGTGCACGACGAATCG
>JAGQTL010000166.1 GCA_020439035.1 Leucobacter sp.
GGCGAGGCGCTGCCGCTGGCCGCCGGAGAGCGTGGCAGCCGGTCGCTCGAGGTCGGACAGCGCGAGCCCGACCTCGTCGGCCAGCGCGCCGATGCGCGGCGGGTGGGCGCGGCGCTCGAGGCCGGCGGCGCGCAGGGCGTCGCCGAGCAGCTGGCGGCCCGTTGAGCCGACCGGGAACGAGTCCAGGGGATCCTGCGGCACGAACGCGACGCGACGCCGCAGGCGACGGCGCGTCCCCCGATCCGCGTGCGCGCGGTCGATCCCGTCGATCAGCACGGCGCCGTCGTCCGGGGCGTGGAGCCCCAGCGCGATGCGCAGCAGCGTCGTCTTGCCCGATCCCGACTCGCCGACGAGGCCGACGGTCTCGCCCGCGGCGACCGCGAGCGAGACGCCCTCGAGCACGGGATGCGCCCGCCCGCCGTCCGCGTGGCTCGCGCTGATCCCGCGCAGCTCGAGGCGGGGGGCCGCGGATGCCGCAGCGTCTGGCGCGGGGCCCGGCTGATGCGAGGTGCGCGCGGTTCGTGCGGTGGCGGGCGCGGGGTCGAGCTCGGGGGTGAGCAGTCGCGTTCCGCGGGGCTTCCCCCGTGGCGCGGCGGCCAGGAGCTCGCGCGTGAACGGGTGCTGCGGCTCCACGAGCACGCGCTCGGGAGCGCCCGACTCGATGAGCCGGCCGTGGCGCATGACGAGCACGCGGTCGGCGACGTCGCGCACGCTCGTGAGGTCGTGGCTGATGAGCAGCACGCCGGCGCCCGCATCGGCGCGCCGCCGCAGTTCGAGGAGCACGCGAGCGCGGTGCCCGGCGTCGAGTGCGGTAGTCGGCTCATCGGCGACGATGAGGCCCGGGGCCGCGATGAGCGCCGCGGCGAGGAGCGCGCGCTGCCGGAGCCCGCCCGACAGCTCGTCCGCGCGCTGGCGCATCCGCCGCGCGGGGTCGGGCATGCCCGCCGCCGTCAACGCGTCGCGCACGCGGTCGCGTCGCTCGCGGCCCGCGGCGATCCGGTGCAGGCGCAGCGCGTCGCCCACCTCGTGCTCGATGCGGCGCAGCGGGTCGAGGCCGCCCAGGGCATCCTGCGGAACGAGGCCGACACGGCGACCGCGGATCGCCGACCAGGATCGGGAGCCCGGGGGAGGCGCCGGCGAGAGGGAGGCGCTGAGGGCATCGCCGGCAGGCTCGCGCACCGCGACCCGCACCTCGCCTTCGGTCCGTGCCGAGTCGGGGAGCAGGCCGAGCAGGGCGCGCGCCGTGAGGGACTTGCCCGATCCGCTCTCGCCGACGAGCGCGACGATCTCGCCCCCCGCGACCTGGAGCGTGAGGCGGTCGACCGCGGGAGACGCCGCGCCCGGGAAGACGATGCTCAGCTCCTCGATGCGGGCCAGGAGCCGGTGTGCGGGCTCGCCCGTGCGCGCGCTCATCGGAACCGCCGTTCGCGTTCGAAGGCGCGCCCGACGAGCGTGGTGGCGATCCCGACCGCGAGGATCGCGAGCCCGGGGAAGAACGTGAGCCACCAGGCCTTGGTGAGGTACGGCCGACCCGCGTTCAGCATCGCGCCCCACTCGGGTGCCGGCGGGGGTGAGCCGAGCCCCAGGAAACCGAGTGCCGCCGCGAGCACGACCGCGTGCCCGACCCCGAGTGTCGCCAGCACGAAGACCGGCCGCAGCGCACGGGGAAGCACGTGCCGGGCCCAGATCCGCCACGCACCGTCGCCCTGGAGGCGCGCGGCCTCGACCTGCCCCGAACCGAGGCTCTGCCGCACGCCGCCGCGGACCATGCGCGCGTAGCCGGGCGCGGTCGAGATCGCGACCGCGACGATCACCGAGGCGATGCCGGGCCCGCGCACGGCGATGAGGAGCAGCGCGATGAGCATGCCCGGGAACGAGAACAGGGCCTCGATCACGCGATCGGCGACCGCGCGGAGCGGCGCGAGGGCACGCCCGCGGCTGCCGCCCGCGACGGCCCCGAGCGCGGTGCCGGCGGCGAGCCCGAGCACCGTCGCGGCGAGGCCGATCGTCAGCGAGTCGCGCGCCCCGAAGATCGCCCGGCTGAGCACGTCGCGCCCCGAGTCGTCGGTGCCGAAGGGGTGGGCGGCCGACGGCGGCAGAAAGGCCTGCGCCGGCGCGACCTCGAGGGGTGCGTACGGTGCGAGCCAGGCGGGCACCGCGGCGCACAGCGCGAGGAGCAGCACGGTGGCGAGCGCGGCCCAGTCGACCGCCGAGAAGCGACGGCTACGCACGGACCACCGCCTGATCCATGCGCGCCTCGGTGCGCGGGTCGACGCGGGCGATGAGCAGGTCGGTGATGAGCGAGACCACGACGTAGGCGAGCGCGGCGAAAAGCACGATGCCCAGCACGACCGGGATGTCGCGCACGAGCACGGCGTTCACGAGCGTGCGCCCGAGCCCCGGCCGGGCGAAGATCACCTCGATCACCGCGGCGCCGCCGAGAAGCGACCCGAGCGCCCAGGCGGTGAGGTTCAGGCCCGGCACGATCCCGTGCCGGAGCACGTGGCGCAGGCGCACCCCGAGCTCCGTCTCGCCCCGGGCGCGGGCGCTCTCGATGAACGGCGCGCCCACCGCCTCGTCGACGCCGGCCCGGCAGACCTGCGCGATGAAGCCCGACGTGGGGATGGCGAGGGCGAGCGCGGGCAGCACGATGCCCGAGACGCTCCCCGTGCTGACCGCGGGCAGCCACCCCAGCAGGCTCGAGAAGAGCAGCACCAAAAGGCTTGCGAGCCAGAAGTTCGGCAGCGCCGCGGCGGTGAGATCGAGTGCCGAGGCGATGCCGCGCGCGAATCGGGAACGGCCGGTCGCCACGAGCACGCTCGCGAGCGCGAGCACCCAGGCGAGGAGCAGCGACACGAGCGCGAGCACCAGGGTCGGGCCGATCGCCTGGGCGAGCACCTCGGTGACCGGGATCCGCTGAGCGTACGAGAGCCCGAGGTCGCCGCGCACCAGCCGCCAGAGGAAGTCGAGGTACTGCACGAGCACCGGCCGATCCAGCCCGAACTGCGCACGGGCGGCCGCGAGCGCCTCGGCGCTCGCCTGGCTGCCCGGGCCGCCGAGCGCGGCCTCCGCGGGGTCGCCCGGGATCAGCTGGAGCGCGAGGAAGGCGAGCGTGGCGACCGTCAGCAGCACCGCGAGGGCGCCGCCGATGCGCGAGAGCAGGGCCGCCACGCGCGCCGGGCTACTCGGCCCCGCCGGCGACCACGTCCGCGAGCCAGGGGGTGTTCACGGTCGGTAGCGGGCGCAGGCCAGTGAGGTCTGCGCGGGCGAGGAAGTGGTTCTGCTGGTCGTACACGGGAAGGATCAGCGCGTCGTTCGCGATCCACTCCTGCGCGTCGCGCGCGGCATCTGCGCGCTTCACCGGATCCTGCTCCGTGCCGATCGCCTCGAGCATCGCATCGAGCTCGACGCTGCGCACCATGGAGTGATTCGCGAAGTAGCCGGAGGGGGCGGGCACCGTGGCGTCGCTGTGGAACAGGAAACGGAGCACGTCGGGGCCGATCTTGGTGTAGGGAGCGCTCACGAGCTCGTACTCGTGGTTGCCGAGCGCGCCGTACCAGCTGCCGAGGTCGAGCAGCGAGATCTGCACGTCGAAGCCCACCGCAGCGGCACCGGCCTGGAGCTGCTCGAAGAGCGCCTGCTCGGCCTGCGTGGACTGCGCGCCGGTGACGGGGAAGCGAGCGGTGAGACGCGCGCCGTCCTTCATCCGGATCCCGTCGTCGTCGCGCTCGGTCCACCCGGCCTCGTCGAGGAGCGCGTTCGCGCGATCCGGATCGTAGGCGTAGGCATCGGGGGTCTGCAGCGCGGTCGGCTCGACGCTCGAGAGTGCCGAGTACGAGCGCGGCGCGGTGCCCTCGAACAGGGCGTCGATGCCGGCGTTCAGGTCGGTCGAGGCGATGAAGGCCTCGCGCACGCGCTTATCGTCGAAGGGCGCCTGGCCGCTGTTGAGCTCGATGCGATTGCTGGCGCCCGGGCGAGGGGCATCGATGTGCGTGAGCGCGGCGTCGCCCTCGGCGGTCGTGATCTGGCTCGGCAGCGGGTTGTCGATCACGTCGACGTCGCCAGCCTGCAGCGCGGCGAACCGTGCGGTCGCGTCGGGGATGAAGCGCCAGGTCACGGTCGACACCGCGTCGGCCGTCGGCGACTCGATGCCGGTCGGCGAGGTGGTGTAGGCGGGGTTGCGCTCGAGCGTCACGTGATCCTGCTTCACCCAGTCGGCGACGGTGAAGGGGCCGGATCCGATCGGCGCGAGGCAGTTCGCCTCCATGCCGCGAGCGATGCCGGCGGGGGACTGGATCGCCGTCCACGGCTGCGCGAGCGACTCGAGTAGCGCCGCGTCGGGGCGCACCATGTGGAAGCGCGCGACGGTGGGGCTCACGACCTCCACCTCGGCGACCTGCTGCACCGCGAGGTAGCCCGTTGACGAGGCCGTCTCGGGATCCTGCAGGTGCTCGATGTTCGCCTTGACGGCGGCCGCGTCGACCGGGGTGCCGTCGCTGAACTTCGCGTCGGCCCGCAGCGTGAAGTCGACGGTCAGCGCGTCGCGGCTCGACTTCCACGATTCGGCGAGCCACGGCACGATCGTGCCCTCGGTGTCGAGCGCGACGAGCGACTCGAGCACCTGGCTCGCGAGCAGCGCCTGCGGGAAGTTGCCGCCGACGTGCGGGTCGAGGCAGTCGGGCTCGGCGTCGCCGGTCGCGTAGACGAGCGTCGAACGGGTCTGCGGGGCACTCGGCTCGCTCGAGCCGCCCGGTGCGCCGGCCGGGCCGGCGCAGGCGGTGAGCGGGAGGGCGAGCGCGAGTGCCGCGGCGCCGACGATGCGAAGGGTGGTCGTGGTGGGGGTGCGTTCTATGGAAAAGGTCACGAGGAACGATCCTATATTATTAGATACAGTCTAATAATCATCGTCGTCGGATCGCGTCATACGCCGCCATCGCGCGGCGGCGGAAACCCGAAGGGAGCGCCCCATGCCCGCATCGCCCGGGCGGCCGCGGCTCGCGTCGCAGGAACTGCTGCAGGAGGCCGCGTTCGAGCTGTTCCAGTTGCGCGGCTATCGCGCGACGAGCGTCGACCGAATCGCGAAGACCGCGGGGTTCAGCCGAGCCACGTTCTTCAACTTCTTCCCGTCGAAGGCCGAGCTCTTCTGGGTCGAGACCGACGCGCTGATCGCCGGGCTGCGCGCGGCGCTCGAGCGCGGCCTCGAGAGCCCCCGGCCGGCACCGCTGCGCGCCGCGCTGCTCGCGCACGCGGCGTCGCTCGGGAGCGCCTCGATTCCCTGGGCGCTGCAGCACTACCGGCTGATGGAGGCCGAGAACGATCTGGTTGCGAGCGGCGCGAGCCGCGTCCTCGGGATCACCCGGATGTTCGCCGACTACCTGGCGCGCCGTGGCGCCGAGGGCGCCGCCGCGGGCGGCACCGAAGGTGAAGGCGCCGGAGACCGCGCGGCCGCGCGCGCTGCCGCCGCGGAGAGCGCGACGCTCGTGGCGCTCCTCCTCGTCGCGATGCGCGAGTGGATCGACGCGGGCGCCGACCGCGGCAGCCTGCGCGACCACCTGGAGCTCGCGCTCTGAGCCGCTGCGGCACGGCCGACGTCCTCTAGGCTTGTCCGCATGGCCGTTCTTCCCATCGTGATCTCCGGTGATCCCGTACTCCACCGACCCGCAGCGCCCGTGACCGAGTTCGACGAGGCGCTTAGCACCCTCGTCGCCGACATGTTCGAGACGTGCGCGCTCGCGCCGGGCGTCGGACTCGCGGCGCCGCAGGTCGGCGTGGGCAAGCGCGTGTTCGTGTGGATGTACGAGGACGAGGATCACCCGGACGTGCCCGCCCGCGGGGTCGCCATCAACCCGACGCTCTGGATCGCTCCGATCGAGCCGGGCCTGCCGGGGGAGGAAGAGGTGGAGGGATGCCTTTCGTTCCCCGGTGAGCGGTTCGCGCTGCGTCGCTCGAACCGCGCGCTGCTTCGCGCGCAGGATCTCGAGGGCGAGCCGTTCGAGGTCGAGGTCGACGGGTGGTTCGCGCGCATCATGCAGCACGAGTACGACCATCTCGACGGCCTGCTCTACGTCGACCGGCTCGTGCACCCCGAGAGCCGCGGCGCGCAGAAGGCGGCGCGCTCGAACGGCTGGGGCAAGCCCGGCCTCAGCTGGACTCCGGGCATCGACGACCTCGAGGGGTGATCCGCTCGCGGGGTGTCAAACGGCGCCCCCGAGCTTCCGCGAGTCCGGCACCGCGGCCCACGCGAGCAGCGCGATCACGAGCAGCACCGCCGTGAGCGCGAACGCCCATCCGAACCCGGCGAGATCCACCACCGCGCCCGCGGCGAGCGGGCCGAGCACGCCGCCGAGGTCGCTCACCATCGAATACGCGGCGACCACGCTGCCGCCCTTGCGCTGCGCGAGCACGTCGGCGAGCACGGCCTGCTGCCCCGGGTTCACGAGCGCCGAACCGGCGCCCGTGACGAACATGATGATCATCGCGACGAGCAGCCCGGGCGAAGCCGGGAAGACCAGGTAGCCGACCGCGAGCACCGCCATGCCCGTGATCAGCAGCGGCCGGCGGCCGACCGAGTCGGTCCAGCGGCCGGAGGGGATGATCAGCAGGGCGTTCCCGGCCGCGTACGCGGAGAGCACCCAGGCGGCCTGTGCGGCGTCCCCGGCGAAGACGACGGCGACGAAGATGGGGATCACCGAGATGCGCACGCCGAACGCGGCCCAGCCGAACGCGAACACCGAGATCAGCAGGGAACGGAACTGCGGCACCCGCAGCGCGGTGCGAAGCGGCACGCTGGCGTCGGATCCATCCTCGCCGCGGACCGAGACGAAGCGCGAGTTCCGCAGTGCGACGGCCACGATGATCGCGGCCGCGAGCAGCGTGAAGAAGTAGAAGACGAACGGCGCACGCAGGCCGAAGCCGGCGACGAGGCCGCCGAACACCGGGCCGAGCAGGTTGCCGAGCAGGAACCCGGCGGCGTTGAGGCTCGCGACCCGCCCGCGGGCCTCGGGCGGGCTCAGCTTCACGAGCAGCGCCGTCGCGGCGATCGTGAACATGGCCGAACCGATGCCCCCGAGCCCGCGCAGCACGAGCAGCTGCGTGTAGTTCATCGCGAGCGCGGCCGCTCCGGTCGATGCCGCGACGATCAGGATGCCCGCCGTGTAGCTGAAGCGCTCGCCGAAACGGCCCACGATCCAGCCGCCGACGGGCGCGCCCACGATGCGCATGAGGGCGAACGCGCTGACGATGGCGGATGCGGCGAACGCGCTCACGCCGAACTCGAGCGCGAACTGGGGGAGCGCCGGCGCGACGACGCCGTAGCCGAGCGCGACCGCGAAGCCGCCGGCCACGAGCGCCCATACCTCGAACGGCAGTTTCGCCCGCGCCGGGCGGCTGGCGGATCGGGGTTCTGGGGGCACCACCCGAGTCTAGCCCCGGCCATCGCGCGCGCCCGGGGCGCTCGGAGCGCGCGGCGGTAGGCTTGGCACATGGTGCAGCATCGATTCCTGGGCAACAGCGGACTCAAGGTATCCGAGATCACCCTGGGCAACTGGGTGACCCACGGGTCGCAGGTGGATGACGAGGCGGCGATCGCGACCGTGCATGCCGCGCTCGACGCCGGGATCACCACCTTCGACACGGCCGACGTCTATGCCAATACCAAAGCCGAGGCCGTGCTCGGGCGCGCGCTCGCCGGGCAGCGCCGGGAGAGCCTCGAGATCTTCACCAAGGTGTTCTTCCCGACCGGCCCGAAGGGGCCGAACGACGCGGGCCTCAGCCGCAAGCACATCTTCGAGTCGATCAACGGCTCGCTGCGGCGGCTCGGCACTGACTACATCGAGCTCTACCAGGCGCACCGCTACGACAACGAGACGCCGCTCGAGGAGACGATGCAGGCGTTCGCCGACGTCGTGCGCCAGGGCAAGGCGCTCTACATCGGAGTGTCGGAGTGGACGGCCGAGCAGTTGCGCGACGGCCACGAGCTCGCGAGGCAGCTCGGGTTCCAGCTCATCTCAAATCAGCCGCAGTATTCGATGCTCTGGCGCGTCATCGAGGACAGGGTGATCCCGATGTCGGAGGAACTCGGGATCTCGCAGATCGTGTGGTCGCCGATGGCGCAGGGCGTGCTCTCGGGCAAGTACCTGCCGGGGCAGCCGCTGCCGACGGGCTCGCGGGCGAACGACACGAAGAATGGCGCGGCCGAGCTGATCCAGGGCTTCCTGCGCGACGACGTGCTCGAGGCGGTGCAGCGCCTGCGGCCGATCGCCGAAGAGGCGGGGTTGACTATGCCGCAGCTCGCGATCGCGTGGGTGCTGCAGAATCCGAACGTGGCCTCCGCGCTCGTCGGCGCCTCGCGGCCCGAGCAGCTGGCAGAGACGGTGAAGGCATCGGGCGTCACCCTCGACTCGGGCACGCTCGTGGCGATCGATACCGCGCTCGGCGGCGCGGTCTACGCCGATCCCGAGGCGACCTACACGGCATCCCCCGCGCGGCGCCCGTCCTGATCCGCCACCGCTCCTGCCACTGCCTCCGCCACCGCTCCTGCCGCTGCGGGCGCGGGCAACGCGTGCGCTACGCTGATTCGTGCGCCTCCGTAGCTCAGTGGATAGAGCAACGGCCTTCTAATCCGT